>CAZOXC010000719.1:0-2403 GCA_964583205.1 uncultured Pirellulaceae bacterium
AAGTTTACGATCAAGGATGGAATCCGTTCTTGCTCAAGTGCCCGATTTGCGCCGAAAAACACGAACCAGCATTCATTGATAATTGCCGAATTTGTAAACATGAGTTCGTAGACTTCGGAGGCACCTCGAATTCCGTACCGATCGATGAACCGGAGGTTGACCAACTCAACTTGGCCGTGGTGGCAACCACAGTACTCATTCTGGGCTTCATCGCTCTGGCGATATTGTATTTCGTATTATTAATCTAAAGCGCTTCAGTGGACTAACTTTGCGTGGCTGGCAACTGAATACGCTAATCCAGATTTGTAACTGGACAAAAAAATCGAGTCGATCGTAAGCCGGGTTCTGTTTCCCGCCAGTCTCCTGGCCGGACAATGGTCATTTATCTGGGACGCCAATTGCTTGACGCCTCAAGCAGCCTACCCGAAAGTCATACGTGCCGAGCAGACACTGCTTTCTGTTTGGCCTTGCTCCAGGTGGGGTTTACCAAGCCAGCCAAGTCACCTTGGCCGCTGGTGAGCTCTTACCTCACCGTTTCACCCTTACCACGCACTGACAAGTCAGCCGTTCGGCGGTCTATTGTCTGCTGCACTTTCCCTAACCTCACGGTCGGTCGGCGTTACCGACCACCTTGCCCTACGGAGCCCGGACTTTCCTCCAGCGCAAGCGCCAGCGACCATCTGATCGACTCGATTAAAAATTATCCTGTAAAACTCGTCTTCAGCCAACTTGCGGAATTCAAATTACTGGACTTTGACACAAAATAAGCGTGACAGGTTCCCCGCAATCCGTGCTTTTACCCAACCCAAAATTCGCAACGGACAATCTGAATCAGCTCGAGGGCACAGCGTACTTTTTGCCCTGCCAGGTTTCGCGACTGGTCATCAAATCGTCAAACGCTCGGATAATCGCTGGTTTATCCAGGCACCACTCCGGCCCAACCAGAAACGATGCCGGGGCTTCACCACTGATTCGCTCGACAACCATCGAGGGCGGAATCAATTCCAGAAAGTCGACTGCCGTTTTGATGTATTCGTCAAATTCCATCAAGCGAACCTCGCCATCTTTGACCTGCTGAGCCAGCGGCGTATCTTTGACCGCATACAAGTTGTGCAGCTTGACCGCATCGAAGCCCAACCTGCCAACCTCTTTCGCCGATTGCAGCATCATCTCGTGCGTTTCCCCGGGCAAGCCCAACATGATGTGCGTACAAAGCTCGAAACCCAACCCGCGACTCCGTTCCATCGCTTCAACAGTCACATCGTGATGGTGTCCGCGATTCATCCAGTCCAGCGACTGGTCGTGCATCGTCTGCATCCCGTATTCAACCGTTAGCGGGATCTTGCGGGCGACTTCGCTTAGCAACTCCAGTACGTCATCTGGAACACAATCAGGCCGAGTACCGATGGCCATGGCGACGACCTGGGGATGCTCGATAGCCTCGAAATACAACTCGCGAAGCTGATCGACTGGCGCATAGGTATTGGTGGCCGGTTGAAAATAGGCCATGAAGTGTTCGCATTTATAACGCGCCTTCATGCGACTTATCCCTTCGTCAATCTGCCCGAGAATCGTGCCTCGAGGCAATCGACGACTGGGGCTGAAGCTGCGATTGTCACAGAACGTACACCCGCCCAGCGCGACCGTGCCATCGACGTTGGGGCAAGTAAAACCTGCATCAACGCTCACTCGCTGAACACGATGTCCAAAAGTTTTTCTCAAATGGAAATTGTAGGCGTAATAGCGCAGGTCGGCCCCACGCCAGTCAAAACCGGGTGGTTTGGGAGTGTTATCAGGATTATGAGGTAAAT
Source organism: uncultured Pirellulaceae bacterium (assembly GCA_964583205.1). Lineage (GTDB taxonomy): Bacteria > Planctomycetota > Planctomycetia > Pirellulales > Pirellulaceae > CALMEE01. The sequence goes on from CAZOXC010000719.1 coordinate 1,812, forward strand.
CAGTTTTGGTTGACGCCAAACCGTACTCCGCCTACAGTAAATTATCCAGCTTTTGTTTTATCTCGTCATATTTTTTGACGTGAACGCAAGGCTTCTTGCATCTATAGATTATCCTCATTCCTGCATGAACGCTCAATGGCCGAGAAAACCAAAACTTATGGCGAATTGGTACCCGTCGGAGGCGGAGACCCGATTCCTTTCATAAAAAAACGACTGCGAATCGGTCGTCGAGAAGGGTGTGATATCATCCTGAACTTCGCCAATATCTCTGGACATCATGCTTTGATGGAGATTGATGAAGGCTATTGGTTTATCAAAGATCTTCGCAGCCGAAATGGAATTAAAGTTGACGGGAAAAAGATTTTGCAGGGACTCAAAAAACGAGTCGATCCCGGTGTGATCTTGTCGATCGCCAAACATGATTATGAAGTTTGCTACGACCCAACGGATTTAGGGGCATATGGTTCGCCGCCACAAGACGAGCAACTGGATAACTTGTTCAGTCAATCGCTTCAGGAACGGGCCGGAATCAACAGCCGTCGAAAAAACAAGTAACCTGCGGCCGCATTCTGTCCATCAATCAAGCTTGAAT
>CAZOXC010000720.1:0-2403 GCA_964583205.1 uncultured Pirellulaceae bacterium
AATCAAATTTCATCCTCCGGCAGACAACGAGCGAGGCCCAAAGTTTTTGGAAAGTCTGATCGAAGGCTGGGTGTCGCTGTGCGGCCAACAGGGGATTCGGCTCGGTATAAAAAGCGACCATGGGCAAATCGTTTTTCTTGTCGACGTGCCTGACAAGCGGCAGCGTGTTGTTGCGGCCCAACTGGAGAACGCGTACCCGGGCGGAAAAAGCGAAGTCGTGAAGAAGCCATCCGATGTTGAGTCATCCCATCAATACCATTCGATCGGATGGCTTAGATTGTCGCCCGATGTTTATCCGCTGAAGCTTCATCAATCATTTGTTGAAGAGCATTCGCGCGGCGCAATGGATCCCTTGGAAGGTTTGCTGGAGATCATCAAGTCCGGTCGATCCGGACGCGTCGCGACGACGCTTTGGCTGGAGTTGAAGCCCCTCAAGAAAAGGCAGGCTGATCGCGCCAAGCGAAACTCGCGCCTATTGAACGCAAGGTTTCCACTCAAAGCAATTGAGAACTCATTCGAACGGAACTTTTCTGGCTCCGCATGGAATCAACGATTCAAGCTTTGGCTAATCCGACGAACTGTTCGCCCAGTTTCAATTCCAGAACCCGTCGCCTCAAAACTGGAACAACATCTGTTTTTGGCTTCAATAAGCGTCGATGTCACCACCGACGCCCAGAATCCAAAACTTCATCAGCAACGACTCCACGATATCAAATCGGCACTTTGTCTTTTAACGGGCTTTTCAGCCGTTTTCTTTGTGGAGATGAGACCAAGGGGCAGCTTCCTGCTGACAACGCCTGAGATCGCAACTTTGTGGCATATTCCGACGGTCGAAACCAGAGTCCCACGACTCGAACGAAGCAATTTCAGAGAACTCGAACCGCCACCGAATTTGCCTCGCCCCGGAGACAGCCCACACATCGTTACGCTGGGACGCGTTCGTTTTCGGAACGAACGGTACAAATTTGGAATGGATCTCGAAGCCCGCCGCAGGCATCTGTGGATCTTGGGAAAGACGGGCATGGGTAAGACGACTTTGCTGCAGGGCATCATCAACCAAGATCTTGCCGCCGGTAGGGGATTTGCGGTTCTCGAGCCGCATGGAGACCTCGCAGAGAATACGCTCAAGCACGTTCCTAAACATCGCAAGAACGACATCATCTATTTCGATCCAGCCGACGAAAACAACAAGGTCACATTCAATCCATTGATGATTCCAAAAGGGAGCGATAAAACGTTGGTTGCTGATGGGGTGCTAACGGCATTCCAAAAAGTCTTTGGTATGGACGAATCGCAAGCTCCTCGATTGCTTCACATCTTTCGCAACTGTTTGTTGTCATTGGTCGAAATGCCAAATGCAACGCTGCTGGACGTGCAGCGGGTTCTGGTCGAACCACTCTATCGCAAGTCGGTCATCGCCCGCGTCGATAATCCCGTCGTTCGCAGCTTCTGGCTGGAAGAGTTCAACAAATGGAAACCACATGACCGCACCGCGTTCATTGCCAGTCTACAGAACAAGCTCGGAGCATTCCTGACCAATCCCAAGCTTCAGCGTGTGTTCGGCGACTCTAAGGCCAAACTGGATCTTCGCAAAGTCATGGACGACGGCAAGTGTTTGATCGTGAACCTTAGTAAAGGCCGTCTCGGCGAAAACGCATCCAATCTACTTGGAACTTTAATCGTCAGTTCTCTACAACTCTCCGCCATGAGTCGTGCAAACATTCCGGAGGTCAACCGCCGCGATTTCAGCATCATCATGGACGAGTTCCAAAATTTCGCCACACCGTCGATTGCGACGTTTTTGAGTGAGGCTCGAAAGTACCGCACGCATTTGATCATCGCCAATCAATTTACTAAGCAGATTCCCGAAGACACCTTCGCCGCTGTTCTCGGCAACGTTGGAAATCAAGTCGCATTCCAACTCGGAACGACCGACGCAGAACTATTCGAATCGCAATTCGGCGGAAGTGCCAACGCCAACAATTTGACAAAAATCCCAAAGTTTAACGCGTACTGTCGCCTTCATCAAAAGATGGTTCCCTTGTCGTTTTCAACGTTATCTCCAAGTTGAATTCGATTTGACCAAAATCTGATTCGAAAGAATCGGGCCTGACGGGCTTGAGCGGTGTCGAAGCATGATTTCGAAAGGGAGAGCAATGGAGTTAAATCCCTTTCTCGAATAAGTAAGATATGCACATTCTCACTTAAACGATCAAGTCAACTTAGACGTTGATTGGAAACCGGATTTCGCGCGTTTGCAATGCTATTGCTCAATCGAAATGAAACACTGGTCTATCAATTCGTCGATAATCAGATGAACTCTGGTTTCCATCGAAGCGGGAATTTCGCCAACCCCTGTGTTGACGGCGGTTGCTCGTCGTATGGCGTTCGCAACTGCTGCAC
>CAZOXC010000721.1:0-2402 GCA_964583205.1 uncultured Pirellulaceae bacterium
TTTCGGGAAGTGCGCGATCAAATCAAAGAGAAAATCAGCCATTACCTGCAATCAACCTCTGCGGAGTCTGCCTGATGAGTTCACCCACCTGGACCGATCAAGCCGATGCTGAATGTCGTTTGCTGGCGAAGTTGGCGTTGGCCGAGGATGTGGCTGCAGGTGTGGATTGCACGACTGAATCAATTGTTGACCGCTCAATCATGGCTTCGGCTGCGTTCGTGTCTCGAGATGCCGGGGTCGTCAGCGGATTGCGGCCTGCGCAAGTCGTGATCGAACTCTATTCCGAAGAGTTGTCGATCGACGTGAAAATCCCCGATGGCGGAAGCGTTGAGCCTGGCATGACGATTGCCGAAATCAATGGACCGGCCGCCGACGTTTTGACTGTCGAGCGGACTTGTTTGAACTTCATGGGAAGGTTGTCGGGAATCTCAACACTCGCTTCCCGGTTCGTTGCCGAAACTACGGGAACCTCCGCGATCGTCCTGGATACCCGCAAAACCACGCCGGCCTGGCGGCATCTGGAAAAGTACGCAGTCAAGTGCGGTGGGGCCGAGAACCACCGGATCGGTTTATATGATGCAATTCTGATCAAGGACAATCATCTGGCGTTTGCTTCCAGTCAGGTCGACAAGCAGTCGATTGGCTGGGCAGTCGGTAAAGCTCGTGACTGGATCAACGAAAACCTTGATCGTCTGCCGAATCGTGAATCTACCATCGTGCAGTTGGAAGTGGACAACCTGGATCAGTTTGCAGAAGCTCTGAAATTGCCACTGGATATCGTGCTGCTGGACAACATGAGCAACTCGCAACTGGAACAGGCCGTGAAAATGCGGGACGAAGCTGGTGTCAAAGTATTGCTGGAAGCCTCCGGCGGTGTCAGTTTAAACACAATCGGTAAAATCGCTCAAACCGGAGTCGATCGAATTAGCTCAGGAGCGTTGACGCACTCGGCGACCAATTTTGATATCGGGCTGGACTGGCTGTAACGATTGCCGGGCGAAATTGAAGCGAATCCGGCTGGCGAGACAACTTCAGATCGCTTGCCAGTTTGGAATCAGTCGCGGACTCAAGCAATTCGCGCTTTGCGGCAAGCAATTCGGTTGATTCCGGTAATTGGTAGCCTAACCTTGCAAGATCGATCACGTTGTTGGGGAGCAGGTGTGATCGGTCACTTGCGACGGGGAGGCGATAGCCTGAGGGGACCTCGTCGTTTTTTTATGCGCTGAAAGAAGCGTAGAAGATTACATTGATCGTCATTATTGAATTTGTGGCCGTTCTGGCCAGTGGAATTTACGGCATCCTGTTGGCGCGACGAGCCAACATGGACTTCCTGGGTGTGTTCACTCTGGCATTTGTGACTGCGCTGGGCGGTGGAACTCTGCGCGATGTGATGCTGGATCGTTACCCGCTGTTCTGGATCGAGCACGCACACTATCCGGTGATCTTGTTTTGTCTGGCATTGGTCAGCTTCTTTGTGCCTCGCATCCCGGAAAAGTTCAAGCAACTTTTGAACTTGCCAGACGCAATCGGACTGGGCTTGTTCAGCATCGTGGGAGCCCAGTATGCACTGGAAGCGGAAACCAGTTGGTTTGTCGCGGCTATCTTCGGCGTAATCACTGGTTGCTTCGGAGGTGTGATCAGCGAAATTATCGCCAACAAGGTGCCAACGATTTTTCGGTCCGCGCCCTTGTATGCAACCTGTTCGTTCTTCGGGTGCTGGGTCTACTTTGCCTGCCTGGGACTCAATGCGATTCCGGCATTGGCAATCGCTACAGGTGTCACGTTCATTGTTGTGACCAGAATGGCGGCATTGTATTTCGATATTCGTTTGCCGGAGCAATCCGAAGAGTCAGGTTCCTAAACGAACCGAGTAAACTGATCGAGCATTGCCAGGCTTTCCAGCAGTGTCGTGTAAGGTGCGAATATCGCGATCAATATAAAGCCATAAAATAAAAGCATTGGCAGAAAACTTAGAAACATCAACAAGTACTTCATTCGTGTCGTCTTTGCGATGGCAACCATCAACGCCATTCCAGTGACGTAGAGAATCCAGACGAACAGAAACAAGTACCAGTATCTGTGGAACGCTTTCATCGTCCGGAAAGCCAGAGCCGTGGCGCCTGGCAGGTCGATTCCATATTCCTCGAACAACCCTCTCATGTCGGGCAACACAAAGAAAAACAAAGCTCCACCGATCACAGCAAAGACTAAATGAACCCCAATCAATATTGTGATTGGTTTGAATGTTCCTGCCTTTTGTTCAATCATTAGAGCCTTGTTGGGTCAAACCGACCCAGCTTAAACAGTTTTCCGCTCCAGCGCCGATTGATTCGGATGCACCAGACCCTTGATCAATCCGATCTTCTCGAAGAAACGGAGCGACAGCCAGGTGAGATCCACTT
>CAZOXC010000722.1:0-2401 GCA_964583205.1 uncultured Pirellulaceae bacterium
CTGTCCAGACTGTCGAAGTGCGGCCAGAGATTCGATCAACAGTTCGGTTCCTTTGCGAGGCCGGAACAGCGCCGTCGTTCCGATCGTCCATTGACCTTGCGGAGTCGATCTTTGCGGCAAACCATTCACGGAGCAGACGCCATTGCGAACGACATGCAGTTGCGATTGCGAGTGCCCATTGGAAATCATGTATTCCTGCAGACTTCCGGAAACGCAGATCATTGCATGACATTGCTTGAGCGACCAGTTCTCGATCCACTGGTTCAGTTTGTTTTGCAGACCTCGAGTCGAATCTCGACCAACTGGGCTGTGCACATGGTAGACCAGTGGCACTCCGATTTTGCGACTGACAATTCGAGCCACCATCAGACTGCGAGGAGTGTGAGCGTGAACCAGTTGATAATCGTGTTCCCGCGCGATCTCTGAAATTCGCCGGATGCGACGCAGATCCATTTTCGAACTCATGGGTTCTATAAACAACGGGCAATCCGTGCTCTCGCGTTGCTCGGGGAACTTGCGCTCTTTAAGACAAACGAAGACCGGAGAGTACCCACAATCAGGCAGTGCTTTTCCCAGGAGATCCTGCACCCGCTCGGCGCCAGAAAAGTGCTCGCCATTGATCACATGGAGAATTCTCCCCAATTGCTGACGTGTGTGCAGAGGTGCATTCAAGGCAAATGAGTCTTGCCGGATGGGTTGGTCAGTCGAGCTCATGAGTTGGTCCCGGTAGAATAGTTGTTTTCAAAAAATAGATTGAAACAACCGACTTTCGTACTCGATCATGACGAATTCGACTCGAAGATTGACCAGACAATTGCACTGGTCATGCTGGAGCGGTTTTAACGGTCACGAGCCCACCTAATTGGCTCCATTTTTTGGCATGCCGGGCGGCTATTGACTGGCGGAACGCTGGCTCAAATCAAATTTACAAGCACCCCATTGGCCTTCATTCTCGTCCACGAATACTTCCAACGTTTCGACATCTGCTGCGGCCAGACAGTCCGATTCAATGACTTTCTGGCCAATGTATGCGGCCAACTGTTCAGCCGTGGTGTTCCCGATGGGAAGCACGACGCAATTGTCCAGCGGAAACACCCAGCGACGATCTTCAAACTGAACTTCAATTTCTGCTTCGCCCTGTTGCACCTTGATCGTCGGATGATCGCGGGCCAGCAACATGCGATGGTCCAGCGATTTGGAGATATTTTTTAGAGCCTGCTGAAGCGCAACGAAATCCACCACGAATTGATGCTCATTCAATTCGCCCGTTACTACACAGCGAATACGATAATTATGTCCATGCAGGGACTCGCAGATATTATCGCCAAAGGTAATGAAATGGGCGGCCGAAAAGATCAGGTCTTGCTTCTCCAGATCGACGGTATAACTTTTCTTCATCGTAAAACTGACTCTTCGCCTTTCCGCGTAAACGGGCCTCAAACAGTAATTGGGAATTTGATTGTAGCGTCCAACAAAGCGCAGAATATGGTCGCACCGATTAAATCCGCGGTGGTTCCAGGATTTCGGCGGTGACCGTCTGCTCTCAGCCAGAAATCCAATTCACCCAGCGAAGTCAAATAGCTGGCGTCAGTAGGATCTCCCGCATTGACAACTCGAGCAGCCAACGCCGCGGACTGGTTGGCAATCTCCACTCCACACTTCCGCTGGATCAACGAGTCGGGATGAATTGACATTGTGACCACATGAGTGTGAATGATCGATTCGGTCAATGACAATCCTCGGTCCAGACAATTTCGCAATTCAACAAGACACTCGTTTCGAACGTTATCAAAATTGTTTGCATATTGCCCAGCAATCAAGTCGCGGTGCTCGGCCAGTTTCATCGAATCGACCAGACTCAGATCGGTTTGGTTCGCCACATCGGCCTGCTCGACATTCCCAAGCCCGCTTGGCCTCGCCAAACGAATCGCTTGATAAACCAAATTGGTATCTGCGGAGTCTGCAGCCGCCAAGACTTCATTGATACTTTCGCGATTGCACACTTGACGAAGGCTGAAGGCTTTTGCCAAAGGCACCAACAAAAGAATCAGCCCGAGGTTGGTATTTTGCCGGGTAACCAATCTGGTTTCCTTGACGCAATCCAAAACACATTCGCCAACCCTTGTTTCCTGGACTCGGTTGAGTGGATCAACCAGGGCCATTGCGCTAACGGCGAAATCGATGAACGACATATCTTCGAAATCCGCGCCCCGATGCACGTTGCCCGGCTTTGGCGCAGAGACTTCCAGCAAGCAGGCCAAACCCGCCAGTTGTCCAAGGTTCGATTTTTGCCCTGTGTTTGGCGACACGATACTCGATTTTCGATAGTTCTGTTAAAAACCTGGAAGACAGAATACTCTTGGCCTGCCACCGGATTGGAAAAGCCGCTGAACGACTCATC
>CAZOXC010000723.1:0-2388 GCA_964583205.1 uncultured Pirellulaceae bacterium
CATCAAAGCTATGTCGAATCGGTGTGGTGGTCGCTCAAATCCCTTTTCGATCGCGGACTACTCTATCAAGGCCACAAAATCGTCTGGTGGTGGGCGCAGGGCGGCACCGCACTTTCCAGTGGAGAAGTCGGTGATGGCTATCGTGAAGTCGCCGACCCCAGTGTCTATGTTAAATTTCCGCTGGTTGAAGATCAAAAAACATCTTTGGTTATCTGGACGACGACTCCCTGGACTCTTCCCAGCAACCAGTTTGCAGCCGTGCATCCGGATCTGGAATATGCGTTTGTCTCGCCCGATGATTCGGATGAACAATTGATCGTGGCGACCGATCTCGTCGAGACGCTGGCCGAGAAATTCAAGATGGAGTTAACGGTCGAGTCCACTTGCCGAGGCAGCGACTTGATCGGCAAGAGATACTTGCCGCCATTCGACTATTTCTATTCGGAATTGGGCGACACCACCGGCAAACTAAAGGATGGCGGCGAACAACACGTTGCCTGGCGGGTCGTCGAAGCCGATTTTGTTACCACCGACAGCGGAACCGGCGTCGTTCATGAAGCTCCGGCTTTCGGCGAGGTCGACTATGAGGTCTTGATCACTCAGCAAGAGCGGTTTGCCGACAACTCGGGGCCGCAATTGATCTGCGCAGTTGGTCCCAACGGGAAATTTACCGACCAAGCACCGGATTACGCCGGCATGTGGGTCAAAGACGCAGACAAACCGATCTCTCGCGCGCTCAAGGAAAACGGTCGACTGGTTTTGCTCGATCAGTACTTGCATGATTATCCGTTTTGCTGGCGAGCGCAACAGGATCCGCTAATCCAGTATCCTCGTCGATCCTGGTTCATCAAAACTACCAGCTTCAAAGACCGGATGCTGGCCAATAACAAACAAATCAACTGGCTCCCCGATCACATTCGTGATGGCCGATTCGGAAATTTCCTCGAATCCAATGTCGACTGGGCTCTGTCGCGCGAACGATACTGGGGAACGCCCTTGCCCATCTGGCAATGCTCGGAAACTGGCAAGCAGGAAGCCATCGACAGCTACAACGAACTGCTGCAGAAACCCGGAGTCCAGGGCAGCGAGGTCTGGGAGCAGGCTAAGCAAGCCAATCCGGAAATGCCCGATGATCTACAGGTTCACAAACCTTACATCGATGCGATCACTTACGATTCGCCCTTTGCTGATGGCGGACGGATGACCAGAGTGCCGGAGGTCATTGACTGCTGGTACGACAGCGGCGCAATGCCCTTCGCGCAATGGGGTTACCCGCACCAGGGAAAAGAACAATTCGAATCACAATTTCCTGCTGACTTTATCAGCGAAGCGATCGACCAGACTCGCGGCTGGTTTTACAGTTTGTTGGCTATCAGCACTTTGTTATTTGACGAATCAGATTCAGAATCTTCAGCCAGCGATTCTAATCACGAGTTTCCACATCCGTTCCGCAACTGCATTGTGCTGGGCTTGATGTTGAGCGAGTGGTTTGAAAAAAAGAAAGCGGAACCAGGCGGTGAACTTGCACTGACTCAGGAAGAAGCGGCTGAAACGTTTGGCAAGGGCAACTTCGATCGCAAGGTCGGTAAGATGTCCAAGAGCATGCGAAATTATCGCGAGCCGCAAGGAATCTTCGACCGCTATGGCGCCGATGCCTTGCGCTGGTACCTGTTCGCCAACCAACCGCCATGGACTTCGATCCGTTATAGCGAACCTTCGATCAAAGAGAGCATCCCCGAATTTCTGCTGCGACTGTTTAACGTCTATGGGTTTTTTGTGATCTATGCCAACCTGGATGGCTTTGATCCGGCTGCCGAAATCGACCCAGCCAACCTCCAGCAGGATTCGGAATTGACTCGAGCCGATCTGGCGCGAGCAAAATCATGGCGAGCGGTTGAAGAGCGTTCTGAGATTGATCGGTGGATCCTGAGCGAATTAAACAAAACCACGGCGACCGTCATTGAGCGGATGGATGCCTACGACAATTTCGTAGCCTGTGCCGCACTCAACGAATTCGTTGATTCGTTAAGCAACTGGTATGTTCGCCGTTCACGTGATCGGTTCTGGAGTTCCGACAAACAATCCCAGGACAAACTTGACGCCTACTGGACGTTGTACGAATGCCTGCTGGAATGCTCGAAACTCATCGCGCCCTTCGTGCCCTTCATGGCTGATGCGATCTGGAACAACCTGGCGGGAGTCTTTTCGGGCAAAGCCGTAGAGAGTGTACACCTCTGCGACTTCCCGCAACCCGATGCAACTGACGAAAACCTGTCCCAGCAAATGGATACCTTGCGAACCATCGCGTCGCTCGGTCGATCCGCCCGCATGGAATCGAAACTCCGGGTGCGACAACCGCTCAGCGGTGTAACAGTCGTGCTGGGAAGC
>CAZOXC010000724.1:0-2387 GCA_964583205.1 uncultured Pirellulaceae bacterium
GGTTGAAGGTTTGATTCTGGCCAAGGCCGAATATCAACTGGGAGTTGCACTGTGTTATCAGGGTCAGTACCAGGAGGCCGAACCCATTTTGACTCGGGCTCTCAACTCGCGGCGAAACGTATTGGGCCAATGGCATGAAGATACAGTCAAAACGATGAAGACGCTGGCCGTGCTGTATGAAAGAACGGATCAAATGGACAAACGAGACTCGATCAATTCTGCATTGCAGCGATTGCAACCTCAGCAGGACAAATAAAAAAACGAGTGCCACCGATGGCACTCGTTATTGATTGGTTAGTTGGATCTTGAAGGTTTGATCCTGTTGAACCGATTGGATTTTTAAGCGGTTCTACTGTGGTGGGAAACCATCAGCTTCGAATGCGTCAGCTTCCGTATTGAAGTTTGGAATACAGAGGGCACTGAACGGTCCGTTGGTGACTGCTCCAAAGACTGCAGGAACTCCCAGACCGTTGGTGATTCCGTCCAGCTCCAGTTGGAATGATACGGCACCACCAGCATTGGTCACGATCGCCGGCAGAGCGAAGAAGTTGTTGGACATTGCCAGACAAGTCGTTGCCAATGGACCGTTGTTAGCCACCATGTCAGCATTGTTAGCTGTGATTGGTGGCATAGGAGCATCTTCACCGATATCGTTACCCGCGATGTTGTTTCCAATCAGGATCGCGTTCAAGACCGAAGTTCCCAGCGAGTTGAATGCGACACCTTGCTCGAAGTTTCCGGAGATCGAGTTGTTGGTGACCATTGCACTGATAACTGACTCGTCTGTAGATGTAATCGCAATACCGTTGAAGAAAGGCAGCATCGTATTGTCGGCCCCTTCACCGTTATTGGTGATTGTGTTTCCGTCAATCGTTGCCAGAATTCGAGCATCTTCATCAGCAAAGACACTGATACCGTCGCCATCGAATCCTGAGATCGCATTGTTCTGGATCAGCAGGCGAGTCCTGTTGTCGTCGACCACTCCACCCATGCCGCCCTGTGCAAACACTTCGATCCCTGTACCGCCTGCGTTGAGGTTGGTCAGAGTACTGTTTGTCAGGACAAAATCAAAGAGCGAGTCATCGAATGTGTTGATGTCGATCGCATCATCACCACTGCCCGTGATGGTCAGGTTGTCTGCCCGTACAAAGTTAACAGCCAGATTTGGTGAAGAGTCGATGTTGATATTCATGCCATCCAAACCCGAGAGAGCGATGGTCGAGTCGGCAATGTCGAGTCCCAGTTGGCCATCTTCATCCACATTGGCCAGGATACCGTTCTGACCGGAAGCCGCAATTGCAACATTGCGAATCGTTCCGTTCTGCGACGATATCAAACCGGCAGAGGCACTCCCCGCGAATACAGCGATACCGTTGCCACCACTGCCGGTGATCGACAGTGGAGCCATCGTGTTTTCGACCAGGAATGTCATGGTGCCACCGTCTTCCGAGATGAATCGGATACCGTCGGTGATGCTGTTGTCGATCGAGATATTGTCGATGAGTGTGAAATCCAGGTTAGCTCCCAAGCCGCTGGCCAATCCGAATACACCCATCCCACCGTTGTCCAGTGTCGTGTTGGTGATCAGCACGTCCTGGTTGCCGACGTTCTGTACGATGCGTACATTCGCTCCAGCACCAACACCGTTTCCGGAAATGTTGCTGACTCCACCAGGTGTTGTACCGATAAAGGTTCGTTCTCCAGAGCCGTTGGTAAAGTCAACCAGGTTCACACCGCTGGCACTGTTGTTCATGATGGTCGCATTGACCAGACTGAAGTCGCCATTGGCTCCGATGATTGACAAACCATTGCCCAGGTTGTCCTGGATGTTTGGTGCGACGAAGTTAAAGTCGCCATTGGTTCCCAGGAATCTTTCCATGCGAATACCGTCCCGGAAGTTTCCGGTAATGGTGTTTTGACTGAAGTTGAATTCACTTCCGTCATAGTCTTCGATATGGATTCCGTCACGGCCGTTGCCAGTGACGACGTTGTTGACAAATTCGAATACGGAGTTTGGATCACCGGCATTGTCAATGAAGATACCATCGATTCCAGCGCCGGAAATATTGTTTCGTGCGAATCGCCAGTCGCCAGAGATGTCGTTAAGCGAGATACCGTTTAACACTGGGCCGACAATGGTGACGTCCTCGATAACTCCAAAGTTTTGGGTAGAACCAGAACTGGCTTCGATTCCGTTGGAGATAAATCCTCCGGGCACTGTGTTATCAATGATGAATCCGCGAACGGTGTTGCGGCTGGCCAGAGTAACGGCTGGTCCACCCGTGGTGTTGGTGATTGTGGGCAAGTTGCCGTCGATATCGTTACACAGAACGAACGACTGTCCGTTTTGAATCGGGATCAAGTGTTGGACGCCGTCACCCAGCAGC
>CAZOXC010000725.1:0-2384 GCA_964583205.1 uncultured Pirellulaceae bacterium
ACACCAGAACATGCGGATTTGCGGAGCCGGTTTTTGGATCAGGGTTCCAACACACCGTTTCTTCGGTTTCGGCATCTTTACCCAGTGGGATTGGATCAAAGTCGGAATCGACGTTTGGGGGATCAGTTTGTTGCTGGCTTTGCAACAACTGCAAGATATTCGCTGTCGTTTCACTTACTGTATCAACCTCCGCATCCGCTTCTGAATCTTTCTGCAAGTCGTTTCGTGTGCGGCCGTCAGCCTCGTAGCTTCCCATCGTGATATGCGCAGAAACAGCCGAGACTTGGCCCGGTGTCACCCCGACCTGGTCCGCGATCGCCTGCCGGTCTTCGCCTTGATGCAGCAGTTCAATAACTGCTCGGCGTTGCTCAGGAGTGATTCGTTTTGCCATTGCTGTTCTTTTCTTGACGCTTGAGTGCACCTATCCGCTGTCGAAACCATTTATTGACTGTTTCGGTCCGGTCGTCGATGACACCCTCTGCCTCGAGTTGTTTGAATTCTTCCCAAAGGTCACTGTCAATCCGCAATGTGACGGATGTCCGCTTCGTCTTTTTGGATCCCTCGGGCCGACCAACACGCCTTTTCGGCATGGTTAACCATGCCTTGCGAGCCGCAAGGCTCAGGTTGGTGACATCAACAATGTCGACTTCAAGTGTGACCCCATTTTCTTCCGTAACGACAACCAGTGATTTCTTCTTGATGCGCTCCACGACCGCCTTTTCACCAGCTGCCTTGCCCTCTTTAAGGCGAATCTTGTCCCCGATTTCAGTTTTCATATCGCCGCCCTTTGGGTGTGGCGAATCAGTAATTAATTGCAATAACGAAATTAGAGCCAGTCAGCCCGCCAGCGCCAAGGGGCTAGCGGCCAAAGATGTCGATTGCCGCTCGCAAGGTCCATCCGTCTCCATCCGAACCATCCAGTTCGAAGAACTGGAGCTCAGCCGTGGATTTAAACTCGGCTAGCAGGATTTGATCAGCATTATGGTGCCTCGCGACTGCTTGCAGGCGAACAACGTCGTCGGCTGATGGCCAAAGAGCATTGCCTCCTTTCACCTGAATGAGCAGGATTTGAAGCAAGTCACCACGTTTGACAAATTCTCCATCGAGTCGATGGTTCTTTCTGACCGCCAATAGGTCTACGATTCCCCGCGATTCAAATCCGTTCTTTCCTAGGAACTCTAAGATTTGCCATTGTGGCGTGGAATCGATCGCTTGAATCGCCTCCTTGGTCTTTGCGATTGCGATTCGCCACGACTCTTGGGATTTTTGAACGGCTCGTTTTCGCCTACGAGTAGCGTGGGCCTTGACCGCAGCAAGACTTCGCGTGCTTCTTTCGATTTCCACGATCTTGTTCTTGACCCAACGTGTCCAGGATATAAATACAACGCTCACCAGGGCGTAACGAGCCGATAGCAGCAACAGCATAAAGTTCTTTTGAGTCGAACGCGAATCGACCGATAGAATATGTAATTACCTTCTCCAGCCGGCAACTTCGCTATGAAAAACAGCAAAATCGAATGGACCGACCACACATTCAATCCCTGGATTGGCTGTACGAAGGTTAATGCGCTATGCCAACATTGTTACGCGGAGACGATGATGGATAAGCGTTACGGTCGCGTAAAGTGGGGACCAACTGGAACACGCAGCCGAACTGGGCACCAGAACTGGCGAAAACCCGTAACTTGGAACCGTGACGCAGAGAAGGACAAGGTTCGTCGACGTGTCTTTTGCGCATCACTGGCCGACATTTACGAAGACCGCGATGAATTGATTCCATGGCGAAAAGACCTGTTCGCTCTGATCGATTCAACGCCCCACTTGGATTGGCTAACGCTTACAAAACGGCCAGCAAACATCGGTCCAATGTGGGCTCAGATTGCAGACACAAGCGTTGAAGAGCTAGAGCGACGCGACAATGTTTGGCTAGGTACATCCGTTGGCACTCAAGAAACCGTCGATCAGCTGGTGGGGCAGTTAGCTCAGTGGCGTCACCTCGCATCAGTACTGTTTCTCTCCGTAGAGCCACTCTTAGGACCAATCGAGCATCTTCCACTCGACGGCATCGACTGGGTGATCGTCGGCGGCGAGTCTGGAGCAGGCGCGCGAGAAATGGAAGAGTCGTGGGTACTAAGCGTAAAAGAGCAATGTGACCAAGCCGGCGTCGCCTTCTTTTTCAAGCAGTGGGGCGGAGTCAACAAAAAGCAAACCGGCCGCGAATTGCTTGGGCAAACGTGGGATGCAATCCCGTTGGCCTAGCGGCCCTATGAGCCAAGCGAGCAAAACATTTGGGTCTTTGTGATTTTCGTGGTTGACACTTTCTGGCTACTGGACGACAGGGAGCAATCAACTCCATCACTTCTCTGACTACTGAAGCGGGGGCT
>CAZOXC010000726.1:0-2373 GCA_964583205.1 uncultured Pirellulaceae bacterium
TCGGGAGATGTGTATAAGAGACAGTTGACGAACAGCACAAGGTCGATTCGCCACGGCTTGGCTTGTTTGCCGATCGCGGCCAGATGTTCCGCCGTTGCGTAGGGGCTGTAAACCAGTTCGGGAACGACTCGTAGGATGTTGCCTTCGTGCATGGCGAGCGTATCGGGGTTCAATCCGTGCTCCGGTTTGAACTGGCACATCTTGAAGCTGGCCGACTTGTCACGCAGTTCGTGTCGCAGAACGCCGAGAGTGCCGAAGGTGCGAAGCGATTTGTCGCTGGCCTGCGGATCGGCTTTGGAAAGCATGGACGAAAGCTTATCGATAAATGCTTGTTCGGCATTAGCGGGATAAAGCTGCTGGTACTTTTCCCAAGCCTTGGCCTGAGTCGATTTGACGTACTGCAGGCAGTCTTCGGTGTACAGCGCCAGTTTACGGTCGTACTTTGCCGGATCACCCAGCTTCCAACCGCCAGCAACCATTTGGTCGATCATGTCCTGCTGGAAAGCGGCTTCTTTGGAGTCTGCATTCATAGTGCCTGGATTTGCTAAATTTCAGGGTGGGTTTTGGCGGTCACTAATCCAGTTTTTCGCCGAATCGTGGACTAGCGTTACTTACCAGTCCAAGGAAGTGGATTAACGATACTGTTGCGATCGGCTTGTGAGGGCGGCTGTCAAATAACCATCAAATAAGATCTGATGCGTTATCGGTCGTTTTTCCAAGTGTTTTTGGGTTTTCAGCTTCTTCACTTTCCCGTTTATCAAATAACCGTCAAATGAGATCAGGTGTCAAAAGTTCTCTAGCCTGGCATGCCCGTTTGCAACTCGAAGACCATGTCCCAGAGCCGATCAATTTCGCCACGTTCAATGACCTCAATTGGTTTCAATCCGTCGAACGACTCATTGGGAGTTTGAAACCAAAGGCCAAGTGATTCCGGATCAACCAATTCACACAACGCCTCCCAAAGTCGATAAACCTCGTTGTACGGTCGTTTCAGCTTGTCGGCACTATCGCCAGACTCCACTTTGGCGATGGTGCGTTCTGCCACGTTGACGATACGCCCGAACATCTGGCGCGGCATTCCCAGCCGATCACGCAACTCCAGTTTTTTTACCTCGCCAAGTTGAAGTAGTCCCTGTCCCTTGAGGCCGACTATCTTACGGGCCACGATCACAGACTTCTTGGCAGTCGCACGCTTTGCCGCCTTCTTTTTTGGTGCGGCTTTCTTTTTCGTTTTGGTCGTCATGTTTTGGTCCTCCAAGTACATTCTATCGGACACATGCATTGCGGCAAGCACTTATTCCTGCAGTTGTGCAGGAATAAGTGCTTTGTTTTACCTGGGGAGTTGGTCGGCGCCGAGAATTTCGATTTTGCTGGTTTTCGTGAGACGCCTTGGCAGGATAACGAGGTTGCTGGCGCCTTCCTTTCTTGCGGATGGGACAAGCAGTCCCTCAAATTTTGCGTGATAGGCACCTCGACCAATGGCTTGTGTCCATGATTCTTCGCCTGCCTTCTGTAAAGCTCTCCAGTTTTCCCCGATCAGCTCTTTCGTGGTGAAACCGATCTTCTTGAGGGTTTTTGAATTGGTCAGGTCAAGAACTTTGCCGAGCGTGACTTTGGCACCTGCGGTGACTCGCGGCGTGATTGTCGTTAAAGGGAATCCGCGATAGATGAAATCCTGATAAGCCTCCAAGGTCGCGGTTTCGACATCTAGTGAAGTGTAGATTGCTTCGAGCCCTTTCCGATTCCAGCGTCCTCCGGTTCTAGCAGCCCCAGTACCGGAGTAGAAGTTGTTCTTGCTTGCGTACTTGGCACCTACGTTTCGCACAAGCACACCGTCGAATCCATTGGCATCGGCGTACAGCGAAGCGATCGTCTCAAACAGTTCGATGACATCTGGTGGATCGGTTGTCGGCTTCCTCTTAGCCATTGCCGCTCCCCTTCCGCCTGAAGGCGGGACTACGAACACCAGCAACCATTTGGTCGATCATGTCCTGTTGGAAAGCGGCTTCCTTGGAGTCAGTGTTCATGCGACCTCCATTTCAGTTTCTGGCGTCGCGGGCGATGAAGGCGGCTTCCAGCCTCGCACGTCGATCTTGCCGGTGACGGCTGCGGAGATGAGGGCGGTGCGGCGTTCTTGGAGAAGTTCAGTTTGACCATACGCCCGAGCAATCAACTCGTCGAACTTCGGTACTTTTCGCTCCAAATGCTCAACGATGCCTGTGAGTTCATTTGGGGCATTACCGGGAACGACGAGATTGCGAATATCTCCAAGCCCTAAGAATCCTTGCGCACCCCCGCGACTAAGGAGAGAGATTTGAATGTCGAGCAATCCGGATTGCAGATAGAAGAGAATGTACTTGGACAACACTAAAT
>CAZOXC010000727.1:0-2373 GCA_964583205.1 uncultured Pirellulaceae bacterium
AACAATGGCAGGACCATGCAGGCAAGCGTCAGGCCACCAGCAAGAATCGAATTGCCCAGGCCCAGCAAGTTGCAAAACAACGCGTTGCCAAACAGTCCGAATACGATCGAGGGCACACCCGCCAGAACATCGAGTGACCTGCGTACCAGCCAGCCGACTTTGGATTGATTCGTGGAGATTTCTGCCAGGTAAATCGAAGTCAGCAGTCCCAGTGGCAGACTGACAGCCAGGCAGACCAGCAGAATCAAGCCGGTTGAAACGATGATCGACGAAATTCCACCTGCTCGACCGGACTGAGAAGGTAACTCGGAAATCAGCGACCAGGAAAGTTCATTGAAACCATTGCGGAGCGTTTCACCAACCAGCCAGCAGAAGCCCAGGAACACAATCAGTGCCGAGCCCCATGCAAAGCACGCCGATCCAAAATTCTGTGCATGTTTTATTGCTTGTCGAGTGGTCATGGGATCAAGCCACCCTTCGCGTTGAACTGATCCGCTCGCTGCGATTAATCAGATTGATCAACAGCATCAACGTGCCCGTGATCAATAACAAAATCAGACCGCAGAGGAACAGTGCCGATCGATGTTGTTCGTCAGCGTAGCCCATTTCCAACGCGATACTTGCAGTCAACGTTCGAACTGGCACCAGCAACCCGTCTGGAATCTGTGCAATGTTGCCACAGACCATCAGCACGGCCATCGTTTCACCCAGTGCGCGGCCCAGTTGTAAAATCACTCCAACCAGGATGCCACGTTTTGCGCTGGGGATCATGACCGACCAGATCACGGCTCGTTTGCCAAGTCCCAGCGCCGCTGCTGCTTGAACCTGGGTGTAAGGGACGGATCCCAGCGCGGAGTCGATTGCCAGTGAGATTGTGGGCAGAGTCATGGCCGATAACACCAGCGCTCCGGCCAGTAAGCTTTGACCTTGTCCCAGTGGATTGTAGTTGGCGATCAAGGGAACGATTGCCGTGATGCCCCACAAGCCAAAGACCACAGATGGAATTCCCGCCAGTAGTTCAACGATCCGTCGATAGGTAAATGCCAGCCAGGTGGGGGCATAGAATCGACCGAAAAGTGCCGAGCCGATTCCCAGTGGAATGGTGATCAGCATGGAAAGAATTGCGGCTGCCAGCGTGCCCACAACCATCGGACCCAACCCCAATTTGCCTTCGGTGGGATTCCATTGTTTTCCGAACAGGCTTTGTCGAGATGAATTGTCGGCGAGTGTCGTCCAGGCTTCAAAGAACACGAAGCAGATAATCAGAAAAATCACACCGGCTGCCACTGCGGTTGCAAAGCGCAGACAGCCGAGCAATATTTTGTCGCGAACGAAGTCCCCCTTCACCGATTACAACTCCTCGATCGCCTTCCAGAATTCAATCGACTGTCCGTTGAGGAGAAACGAAACCGAGTCCTTCGACCAAGTCATCATTGGCTGGCGATTGGCAGAACTCGATGAACAAGTCAACCAGCTCTTTTCGACTGTCGCCGCGTTTCATCAGCAGCAGTGGTCGAGCCAGAGGAAATTCTCCCGACTGGACTCGTGAAATCGCCGCTGGTACCCCATTCAAGGGAAGCAGTTTGACGGATTCCCCATTATCGGCAGCGAAGCGTGCGGCTCCCAGCGAAGTGTAAGTGATCGCATTGCGATTGGTGGCGACTGTTTTAATGGACTGCTGAGTTTCACCATCGATTGTATGTGCTTTGATTTGCGATGGATTCAGGCCCAGATAGGAACTCATCAATGTTTGCTCGGATCGCCCTTCGGCTCGATTGGAAACAACGATTGGCGAATCGTTTCCTCCCAGAGATTTCCAGTTGTTCACTTTGCCAGTGTAAATCGAAACCAGTTGTTCATTAGTCAATGTGCTGACCGGATTTTGAGCAGAAACCAGGAAAGCGACTCCGTCCCAGCCGATCGCTGTACTATCGATTTCGGCAAGTTCAGAGTCCTTTAATTCACGACTGGACATTCCAATATCTACATTGCCTTGCAGAGTGTCACGAATTCCCCGGCTGGATCCGCCAGATTGAACATCGATTCGGACCGCAGGATATTGTTCTTCGAAACGAGCTGCAATTTCACCGACCAGCGGCGCAATGGTACTGGAGCCACTGACGGTAATTTTTCCCGATATCTGGTTGTCTGAGTAATTGCTGGAATCGGCCAGGCTGTTTCCGCAGCCAGCGCTTACCAGGCAGGAAAGGGCGATTGCCACCAATGTGAGAACTTCTGTAATTTTCATCCTTACCCTTTGCAACTTCAGTCAAACGAGATTTTGCAACAGCCAAGATTAATGGCACGACCGCGACGACTGGCCTGCACTAATTTTGCCAGAGAATACATGACGTGCTTGCCTTCGCGCTGGGT
>CAZOXC010000728.1:0-2372 GCA_964583205.1 uncultured Pirellulaceae bacterium
CACTTGAGGGTCAAATCACGAAGTTTCAATCCACGCGTCCCGTGCGGGACGCGACAAGACAACAATGTCGCCAGACATCCATTTATCAGGTTTCAATCCACGCGTCCCGTGCGGGACGCGACGGACATACGAAGGCCACTTGAGGGTCAAATCACGAAGTTTCAATCCACGCGTCCCGTGCGGGACGCGACAAGACAACAATGTCGCCAGACATCCATTTATCAGGTTTCAATCCACGCGTCCCGTGCGGGACGCGACGGACATACGAAGGCCACTTGAGGGTCAAATCACGAAGTTTCAATCCACGCGTCCCGTGCGGGACGCGACTCTCTCAGTCTAACCCCAGTGTGGATCAATGGTAAGATCACGGAATCCGCGAACCCTTGACCCATCAAATGGTAGAATTGACGCTTGCAAAAAGCGTTTTACCTAATTGTCAAAGAACAAATGGGTTACGAGGATCGCGAACCCAACCGGTTTGGCCCATTGCTTAACGTTCGCTCAACACGAATGAACACTACACAATTAATGGACCATCAATGTCAATAGAAGGCTTGGCACCCACATGTTCGACACGGCGCTTCCAATTCGATCCGAGATAATAGAATCGAAGACTATCCTTTTCAGGGTTCACCTCATTACATAACCGGTCCTTACACTCTGCCCACTGGCCCGGGTCCACCTTCAACTCGAAAACCGAGTTCTGAACACGTTGGCCGTAGTCGAGGCAAGTTTTGGCGACTCGCCTCAAACGTTTTCGTCCCGCTTTGTCGACCGTCGAAACATCGTAAGTTACCAACACATACATGATTTACTTCCAAATAAAGGGTGGATAAGCATCCATGTCACCTCGCAAAAACCTGCCCAGCAACCTTGCCTGCAGGTGAACTAACAGACCAACGGTTGTCTTTTCATCTAAAAAGGGGTGCGTAATCGTATCTTGCTTTCGTTTCTGATAGCTGGTCAATACATTCTTGCGAGCCGCCTCAGTCAAGCGAACGGCACCGCCGGGAGACACCACAAAATCCTTTTCACGAATTTGACGTCGATTGATCAAGCTGAGAACCAAACGGTCAACGAAGAATGATCGAAATTCCTCAATTAAATCAAGTGACAAGCCCGGTCGTCCTGGACGATCACGGTGCAGAAATCCGACGGCTGCATCCAGACCGGTTGCTTCGCAGGCGCTGCGCGCATCGTGAGTAAGCATCGCATACAAAAATGAAAGCAGGCAGTTGACGTAATCCAGTGGTGGACGGCGCGACCGAACCGAAAATTGAAAGTTGTCACGACATTGTGAAGCGATCATCGAGTTGAAGCACTGGAAATACTTGTTGGCCGAATCTCCTTCGATGCCGCGCAGCTGATCAAGACTTTTGGCTTGTGTTGCAAATTGAATGTCAAATGCCAGTTGTTTAGCACCATGGCGCAATCGATCCACAGACTCGACATCCTTGGAATCCCTTGCAGCCCGCAACAGCACGCTTCGGCTATTAGTGATTTTTCCAATAATGAAGTTTTTCGAAATGGCAAGGCTTTGTTGTTCGTCATCAGCAGCGCGATATTGTGCTCGACGGAGAAGCACATTGCCTGATGTAAACCCGACCACGGATGCCAGAAATCCTCCGAACATATTCATGAATGAAATTGAAATCCCTGATTTTGCACAGGCCCCCATCAGTGCGGGGCTTATAGCCACCTGGCCAAAACAGACAATCCCGTCCAGGTTGTGCAGGGGCAATCGCAGTCGATTCTCTTTCTTGATTCTGACAACAACAGCTTGCCCGTCTTTTTTTAAATAAGACCCTTCTGTCGTGACGAACAGCGTGTTCAGGTGCCGTTTCATGATTGTGCCTCTACATCGTCAGTCATCGGGCCATTGTTTTCCAGTGCTGAATTCAGGCTGCGTTCTATGAACCTAGCGGCTCCCGTTTTTAATCGCATGGAATCTGGAAGGCAGATCCTTTCCAGTGAACACGAATCACATTTGGGCATCCGAGTCGCTGGCGGCGTTTCACGCTTGTCGATCAAATGACGCAATCGAGCGGCCGCTGCAAGTGTTTGTTCACGAATGATCTTGTCAAATTTTACTTGTTTTCTGCGCTGGCGTTTACCATAGAAAAGGTACCCAACTTCAATTTCTGTCTTGAACATTTCTTCCATGCACAATGCCTGCGCACACAGTTGCACGGTATCGCAGTTGTCTTTTTTGGGTTTTCCTCGCTTGTATTCGATCGGTGTGATTCTTGAGCCTTCGATTTCCACAACATCGGCCTGGCCCACGAGTCCGATTTGTTTCGAGGCCAGATGTAACCCGCGAACAACGTGAATGCCGTTTTCCAGAAATGCTTTGCCGACCGAGTTTTCATCTC
>CAZOXC010000729.1:0-2372 GCA_964583205.1 uncultured Pirellulaceae bacterium
GCCTCGTCGAATTAACGAATCGTCGACAATTTTTGAGTTCAATTGATCCGCATTTTCGACAATCGCAGACTTGATTTGCAAAGGCAGAACAGCACCATCCAGCGACGCAGCAGCTTGGTTGGCCAGTTCTACTGACTCAAAATCGACTTGCGCAATAACCGGTCCGTCGTCTCGATGTCCGTAAGGTGGAGTCAAATCGTTGTGCGCCATCCAGTTCGTGTAAAAGAAGCTGCCCACGATCAAAGCGGCAGCCGGAACAAACGCAATCAAGGTCCTGGACAGTGATTTCATCGAGCAAACGACGAAGGCGAATGCCACCAACGACAGAGCTGGCAGATCGTTGGCCGCCGCAAAGGCCGAAAACAGTCCAGCCAGAATAAAGTACTTCCACTTTTCGTTGTCGGATCGCCAGATCTTGATTAAGGCCCAGATCGTTATCGCCGTGCTGACTGTAGCATAGCTATGATTGTTGAGCGTGACCGCGAAGGTCGTCAGGAATGTTCCAAAGGTCGCGGTGGCCACCACGAAGAACTTGGTCCAATCCGTTTTCGCCAGGTCTTCCACTATCGCCGCAATGATCAAGAAGAAAAACAGCATGGGCAAAATCTGATTCACCAGCAGCATCAGGCGGACTATAAAAAACGTATCGTCTTCCAGATTTTTGCCAGTGGCCTCTTTGAGACCCAGGTATTCATAGCTCAGCAACCAGGGCAACAACGTCGGTTTGCTGGAATAGAAATGTGGTTTGCCGTCTCGACCGGGATGCATCACTTTGTCGATGGAATCCCAGCGGTAGCCGTCGTCCGATTGCAATACTCCGTCGATCGCAAAGGTGTCCTGATCACCGAGTGCCCGGATTGTGCTCCAGCGACTTCGATCATTGGCACTCAGATAAGGCACATCCATCCCATAGGATTCGCCCTGGATGGTCATCAGACGAGCCACCATGGAACCCATACTGCACACGATTAACACCAGATAGAGGCACCAGCGCTGCCGGCGTTCTTCGTAAAACCGGGCGTCTCTCTGCAGACCGCCGGCAGAATGGTTGGCCAACTCAAGGTCAGCTGAGGATTCGATTTCAGTTGCTTCTGGCACGTTCGCTGGCTTCAGACACTTGAAAGATATCAGTTAGTCAATTTCTCGTTGCTTCTATCTTATCAAGCATCGAGCTTTTTTTAATCAGACTTGGCGATTTTTAATCAGCTCTGGGTAGTTTGTCGGCAACTTTTACTCGTTTGAATACAAAGATTGCAGCGGCAACCAACAGCTCAGTCAGCACCCAAACCACTCGCATCAGAATTGCCGCCGCCAATGCCTGGGTGGCACCGAATTGTGGTGCGAGCAAGGGAATCATGACCAGTTCACGGACTCCAACGCCGCCGGGAAGAAAAGACGCAAAACCAACGACACTGGCCAGTGTCACGACTCCCAGACAACTGATCCAGTCGGCCGCCACAGGATCTGTGCCGGGCAGAGCCTTCAGAATTAAACACAAACTGCTCGCCGCCAACAGCCAACCGCAGCTCATGATCGCCCAACCGATCAAGCTGGTGCCAAGGTTGATTCCGCGCCGAGCATCGGTTCGCGCTTCTGAAAATTTCTTACCGCCAACGATGCCCACCAATTTTCGAAAGACCGGCGGCAATGTGGGAAAGAACGAGCAAATAAAGATGACGGTCGAGGCCAGTCGCCAATTCCAGTCAGCTTCTGAATCCAGGCCAAACATCACAAAAGCGATCGTCGCAGCAATCGCCAACCAGGTGACCGTTTCTACAAACACAGAAATCGCCGCCACAGAAGCGCGAGTACCTGGCCCCGCTACCGTCGCCGTCCTCACAACCACCACCAGCGCCTTGCCGGGAATATATTTTGCTAGCTGTCCATAGAAGAACGCGCAAAAAGAACTGGTCCAACTCGGCTTTTGGCCCATACGCAACAGAACAACATGCCAAAAACACCATCCAGAGCACATCGAGGCGAAATAGCAGGCGACGGCGGCGACCATCCACTGCAAGGACAGGTCGGTCCAATCCAATTGCTGCTGGCCTAACTGCCTGATTGCCTTCGATGCCGCGGAAAAAACAGCCAACAGGACGATCAACGAGACTACTCGTTTGACCCAAGGCATCCAGTTTTTCCTAGCCGGTTTTTCCACGTCGATTTTCCGCCGAGTGACATTCTGCAGCGCCAAGTGCATGCACTTATGGAAATCATGGGCGATCAATATAAAGCACTCGCAAATGCTCAAACGCCATCCATACTGCGGATGCCAACTTATCGCCCTTAGACTGCCAGTAAAACCGTAATTCGCTGGCGGACAATGCTATTTACTCAAATTGGTGACTGCGAGTACGATTACACGCCTGTGC
>CAZOXC010000730.1:0-2357 GCA_964583205.1 uncultured Pirellulaceae bacterium
AAAGTGCTCCGCGAGTAAAGTGCTCCGCGAGTAAAGTGCTCCGCGAGTAAAGTGCTCCGTGAGTAAAGAATTCCGTGAGAAAGAACTCTTGTCGCCACTAACGACATTCCGCCCAACTCACGCTTGCTCCGGGGAGGGCAACCAACAACCGCTCAAGTTGACTAGCTAGTCTGCGTTTTGTTTGCCTTGGCCCCAACGGTGATTTTGTCGACCAAGTTCAATACACCGGCAACTCGCTGGCAACTGTGCAATGCCAGCTGTTTCTCGTAGTAACTGTCAAGCTTGCCGGAAATGATGACGTTGCCAAGATCGGCATCGATCTCCAGATTTTCGAATCCTTCAATTTGCCGACTGGCCAGGTAGTTGGAGACTCGGCGACGCAAGTCATCATCTTGACCCGTCAACGTTGGCGAGTTAGGCAAGTCGTTTCGGTCGAAAGAGCTTCTGGGAATCGACTCGTGCAAAGCATCCACACGGCGATTTTCCTGAACTGCCGAATCCTTTACGGCTTCGGATTGTTTAGTTGATCTGGTTGAAGGCATCGGATCCATTGTTGGGACTCCATTTTTCCAAATTGGTTTTCCATAAAATGAAGGTCCTCGAAAATGACCGTCCATGACACCTTACGTTTCTGGCAACAATCAATGTTGTACCGAGACGTCTCTGTATTAGAGTCGAGGAACTCTGATTGGAATTCGTCAGCAAATTAAGTTGGATCTGGATGCGAGTTCGAGCTGAATTCGCCGCTACTTGAAGTAGTCAGCGATTGAAACCAAGCAGGCTTATTTTAGTGGTTGCTGCCATCTGGGCAAGGTTGAAAAAGTGCCAGCACTTGCAGTCGACCACAAGATATTCTCCGAGCTTAAATCAAACTTTACAGACCCGCTCGGATCGGAATACTTGGGACTATTCAGGGAACGCCGACCGCAAAAGAGTTTTTCAATGCGGTTCGGGTGGAATTTTAGGGCAAAGGCACCTCGGAGCAGGACATCATGGAGCGATGGTCGATCAGTGAGTTTTCTACTATTCGTTGGTCTTTACAGCAGGAAATTGAAAAGTATTCCCAGTTGGGTTTTGGGCAGATCGGACTATGGCATCAAAAGCTGGACGACTATGAGATTGAATCTACAGAAGACTGGCTGTTTGAAAGTCAGATTGGTGTTTCCAGTTTGAGTTGGTTGGGTGGGTTTACCGGGTGCGATGGTATCTCGCATCAGGATGCAATAAAGATCTCCAAAGAAAAGATTCGCCTGGCAGCTCGGTTGGGTGCGAATACGGTGATCTTTCATCCGGGAGCCCGCAACGGACACACACAACGACATGCCGAACGATTACTGTACTCGGCATTGGACGAATTGGTTCCTTGTGCGATCGATTTTGGAATCAAGTTGGTTTTGGAACCGATGGACCAACCCTTCCAGTCCAACTGGAGTATCTTTCCACGCTGGGAAAACACGATCAAGCTGATTCAAAACTACCCGGAAAACTGTCTGGGAATTGTACTCGACTTGTTCCATGTTGGTTTTAATGCAGCCATATTTGAAAAGCTGGACGAGTTAGTCGAGCGGTTGTTCCTGGTGCAGGTTGCCGATCGAAGTTTCGGACAAATCGGAATTGCCAACGAAGAAAATCGTCGTATTGTCGGTCAGGGAGATATTCCCTTGTTGGAGTGGATTCAAAAGTTTGAATCGGTTGGCTATCAAGGCAACTATGAGATCGAATATCACGGTCCTGAATTCGAGTTCGCCGATTACGAATCGGTACTCGTGGAAACTCGAAACTGGATCGAGCAACCTGAGGTAGCAGAATTGTTTGGCGGATACGCTAAAGAACTGGGCGATCGCCGCAGCTAGTTGCGCAGCATTTTTGATCTAGAGCAAGAATGAACTCAGCGAATTGTTGGCCGAGCAGGATCAGTTACCCAGATCGAAACAGGTAAGTAGATTTTTGCTGCGAATCAGGATCTGGCCATTGGCGATTACGGGTGCCGCCCAGCAAGGGTAAACAAATCGCGGCTGCTGTTCGCTTTCGCCGGTTGAACTGAACTCAGAAACCAACTCGAACTTCTCTGGATTGACTTTGAGCAGAAGCAATCGCCCGTTCTCAGTCAGGCAAACGAAGTGCCCGTCGACGTAGGTCAAGCTTGTTCGTTGAAGTCCAGGTTCGCTCCATACGACTTCTCCGGTTTCAAGATTGATGCAACGCAGTTCTGCACTGCCTCGATGTTGGCCGTGGCATCCATAAGCGAAGCCGTCGATTTCGATCGGTGTGGCCCAGTGTGATTCGAGAATCCGGTCGCGTCCTTCGTCCTTCCAGATGACTTCGGTGCGGTCTTCAGTGACATCCAGAAGAACGGC
>CAZOXC010000731.1:0-2353 GCA_964583205.1 uncultured Pirellulaceae bacterium
GTCGTTGGACAGGTCCTCGTTGACGATGGTGGCCTCAAGGACCTCGCCGAGATAGGTTTTGCAGAACAATTTTTCTGCGCCCTTCAATTCGCTGGCTTTGGAAACGATATAGCCGTCACGAGTCACCACGATCCCGTAAGAGCGTTGCTTTTTGCCATCGACGATTTTGACAATACTGGGAGCCACTTTGGCGAGGGCCGGATCCAGTTTGGTCAATTGTTCTTCGCTCTGTCGTTCGAAATTGCCCGGCTGTCGGCTGCGAACGGGTTGAGTTTCGAACTGCAGCCGAATAATTCCATCGATTCGATCTGGGTCGATTCCATCCCAACCATCGAACGGGTTCGCTGGGTGATCACGAAAATCCTTGAATTGATCACCCGTGAGTTCGATAAAGTCCTGGCCAGCGTCGCGAGCGTTAACAAGTTTCTCTTGAAGCTCTCCACTGAACTGTGGAATCATCTCGGCGTAAAGGTCTCGTAATTCGTTATTGATTTGCGCCTGAATGGCGCTTGGACAGAGGCAAACACAGATCCCCGCGATTACAAGTAAGCGTAACACTTGTCGCACGAATGAGTGGTTTACCATCATGGCTTCCTCAACTTCCTTGAAACGAATTGTAACTGGGACGAAATGTCGCATCCGCCCTTCCTTTTTATCGGAAGAATCAGGCGAGCAATTTCAGTGAGTCACTACATTGTGAGTAAGTAAATGGCGTGAGCATTGACGCTTGTAGCGATTATCACTTTCAGGAGTTACTTCCCTAACATTTGTAACCTCACATTGGCCATTACTGATTCTCCGTTTCGGTCCAGTAATAACTCAACTTGTTCTCCAGGTTTTTTCTGTTTTACGAGGTCGATCAGGTGAATCGAGTTCTTCACAGTGATTCCATCAAACTGAATAACGACATCACCGGATTGCAGGCCAGCCGCTTCTCCCGCACCGCCTCGATGGACAGTGTTGATGATCGCGGTGTCCTCGGATTCCAAATCAACTTTAATTCCCATTGCGGCGCGAGGTCTTTCAATAACTTCCAAGTCCGGAAGTGACCCCCATGTTTCGCCGCTCTTTAATCGATCCCAATATTTTAAGTATGTGTTCACTGCGACGTGTCGATTCATCGCAATTGACGTTCCAATATTGCTGTGGATTCCAATCAGCTTGCCATTCAGGTCAAACAAGGGTCCTCCCGAATCGCCTCCGATGAGTGCACAATCAGTGACCAGCGAATCGGGTTCAAAGTCAAGAATTCTTCCCGCTCGCACTGGAGGCTGGCGTCCAATTTCATAGCCACCGGAATGGCCCAGGCAAACGCACCAGTTTCCTCGCGATAGTTCTCGCAAGTCACCCAGTTCGACGAAAGGAAAAGGTCCTTCTTCTTCCAGTTGCATCATTCCTGCGTCCACGTCCAGGAACTTGCCCAGAGGTTTGGCGGAAACTTCGCGTCCGTTCGGGAAGATCACTTTGAAACTTGAACCACCGGTGGTTAAAACATGACCAGCTGTCATGATCAATCCATCCTTGCTAACGACCACTCCGCTTCCAAACCCAACACCATCGGTGATTGCCACCGTGGCTGACAAGTTCTTGCGTACAACTTGCTGGACTTGCTTCTGAACGGCTCGCAGCGTGGTCAGATCGTCGCCGACAAATTCGTCACTGTCGTCTGCGAAAGTTTGGACGCAAACTAATGTGGCAACCAGCAATATGCCGGTAACGAATTTGAAAAGATGCCTTGGTTTGTTTTTCACAGCAGTAATTCCATTTACTGGTATGGTTTGTATGGCGTTCGGGCGCGGTGGGAATTGGGAACGAGGTCCATCCGTTCTAGTTTTTTCGAGACTGCGGGCAGATTGTCTGTAATTTAATTGCGAAAAGCGTTAAAGTTCAGTTCCTTTGACATGCTTAGGTCCGCTAGCAGCGAATGTCGCTGCTAATCTACCAGGTAAGGTAAGTTCAATTCACTTAGTGAGTGATGGTTCGTATTCTGCTCAAGTCGTTTTTCATCATCAACGCCCTGCCCAATACTCTGATTGGACTACTGTTGGGCGCGCTGGGCATAATTAGTGGAGGTTCCTGGCAGGTTAAACGCGGTTGTATCGAGTTTCACGGTGGATTGGTTACCAAGTTTTTAAAAAACATACCTCCATTCTCCCCCAAACGTGGCATGGCCGCGATGACTTGGGGGCACGTCATTATTGGCCAAGACCCAAAGATGTTGGATCGAGCCCGAGACCATGAGCATATCCACGTTCGTCAATATGAAGTGTTGGGCATGTTGTTTGTGCCTTTGTACGTTGGCTGTTCGATCTTGCTGTGGTTGGGTCGGCGCGATGCCTATTTGGACAATCCG
>CAZOXC010000732.1:0-2349 GCA_964583205.1 uncultured Pirellulaceae bacterium
TCCATACACTGGTCAAGAGTTCGCAATCCTCGCAAATTTCTTTTGCGTTTTTGCGAGAGACGAACCTGACGGTGGCTGGTTCCCGAGGCACGATGTTTGGCCTTACCCGTTGCCGACAAGCGGAAACGTTTCTTGGTGGCCTTATGAGTCTTCATTTTGTTGGACATCGTTTTTCTCTTCTCGGAAATTCAAACCACAGATTTTAGAAACTGGTTGAATTCTGCGAAAGGGGCTTTTCGAAAAAGATCAAACCAATCCTTGGTCGGCCAAATGTTCCTTGACAAATCGTAGATCGTCCAGAGGCACCGGCTCCAGCAACTGACTGGGTGTGATATCGAGTTCGTTTTCTATGTAGTAGTGTTCAATCTGCCGCAAGGACTTGGGCCAGATATGAAACGGCCCAGCCAAATATCCATTGATGGCCCATTCGCCACGGATTCCCTGTTCGGTGATTTTGCCTGAATAGGAAACTCGATGTTTACCGAGATACTGTTTCACCCAATTGGCCTGGAGGCTGTTTTCATCAAAACTGCCTTGAATATGCCAGGCTCCGACGTAATCGGTACCCTCGCCTTTTATTGAGCCATCTTCGAATTGCATAAACATGTGCATCCAACCACGTTGGGATTGATGTTTCTCAAGAAAGAAACCGGTCCATTCACCGGTCGGCAGGTGCTGATTGCAGTTCATATTGCGCAACAAAATGAGAAGTTGATCTTAAAACGAGAATTTGCCGGCCCAATTTGATAAATTGGGTAAACATTCGTGAACATTATTGTTGTCTAAGCTCAACAGAAAACTGAGAATTCCAAGCTAGCTCCGTTTTGATCGGTATTTTTCGGTGCTTTGTGATCGAAAAAGCCGACATGGACGATTTGTAAATAGGCGAAAAAGCCTCAATTCCTGGCCCGCAAACCCCTCATTTTGGTCGGTTTTGGTGCTTAGTTGTTAAACGTTAACGGATTGAATACGAATACCAACAACAGTGGAATGTTTTTTGCATATCAAGGTTTCGTAAAGAACTTTGACCGATTTTTCATCTTGCTTTATGATAAAATTCGGATAGAACGTA
Source organism: uncultured Pirellulaceae bacterium (assembly GCA_964583205.1). Taxonomy (GTDB): domain Bacteria; phylum Planctomycetota; class Planctomycetia; order Pirellulales; family Pirellulaceae; genus CALMEE01. The sequence goes on from CAZOXC010000732.1 coordinate 1,073, forward strand.
AGTAGTTGGTTTCGGATGCGTCGTTTCTTTATTGAATTTATCTGAAACATTAGGGAATAGGGGATTCGATCAAAATGTTTTTTGATTCGTGATCGACTCTCTTGGTTGTTTTTTTATTTGTTTTTTGGAGGACAGTGTATGTCTACCCGTAGAACAGGGTTCACCTTGATTGAACTCTTAGTTGTAATTGCCATTATTGGTATCTTGATGGCGATGCTTTTGCCTGCAGTACAGCAGGTACGTGAAGCAGCTCGACGAACTGACTGTGCAAATCGTTTGCGTCAGATCGTTTTGGCTACTCATAATTTCCATGACTCTAACAAGAGACTTCCTCCAGGTTGTTTGTCTCTGGCTGGCACACCTTCCACAGCTGACTTTGGCCAAACTTTGAGCCAACAATGGACATCGGCTCTGGGCTTGGTTATGCCATTCGTCGAGTTGAACACTTTGGCTGCTGAAGTTGATCCGATTCTTTTCAACATGAGAGAAGACTTGGCCGATTACGTTGACGAAACTGGCTCTCCTTACTACGGATGGCCTGGTCAAGTTCCTGGTATCGGTGTTCTGCTTGCTTCTCGTGTACCTGACTTCGAATGCCCATCGGACAACATCAATGATGTAATGTTCCCATTCGGCACCTTCTCTCCAAACTCTTGCTTGGCTCTGTACGTTCCATTTGACAATGGTTCTGGCGACACGCAATGGGATGGTTTTGGTGGATGGATTGTTGCGTTCAACGACGATTCAAACATCTACAAGACCAACTACGCTTCAATGATTGGTTACGATGCTCACACCGCTCTGGTTGAGAAAACTCCATGGCGCGGTTGCATGACAACTCGTGAGCGAACAACTCTGGAAACAGTTACTGACGGTACTAGCCGTACAGTTATGATCACTGAGTACGTTGGCTCGATCTGGCAAAGCCAGCGAGGCGCTCGTGACGACACCATCGCTGCTTCTAACTTCCCAGCTTACGCTTGGGTTTGGGGCGGTACAGTTGAAGGTCAGGGCTTCTTTGAGTACCTGCAACCACGTATGGATGATGACCAATATGGTGCTACTGACTACGTGCTTGAGCAAACACTCACAATGATTGGTGACCACCGCTACGCTCCTCGTAAGGGTGCTGGTGCGACTCACCCAGCTGGTGCTAACGTTGGTTTGGCTGATGGTTCTACTCACAATATCAACCGAGCTATGTTCTGGGAAACTTGGGCACAGTTCTGTGGTGCACGTGATGGTGCTACTCCACTGATCAACCAATAGTATTAGAT
>CAZOXC010000733.1:0-2348 GCA_964583205.1 uncultured Pirellulaceae bacterium
GAACCAGTCTGGTCAAACTGAATGCCCAGTTGCTGTGCGGCCTGCGACCAGAAGTCGACCCGATTTTCTATCGACCAGCGAGCAAACGGCGAGTAGTCGGTCAGGCCAATAGCCTGATACCACTTGGCGACATTGGAATCTGCAATTTGACTTGCATTGGGCCACCACATGGGTCGCCGTCCGTCGCCGTCAAACAGCGAATCCCAGATTTGCCGATACGTTTCTGGTGGCGAGTGCTGATCCGCCAGCAGTTCGGAAATCGTCATCCATTGCGATTCGGCTGGATCGTTTGTGGCCAGAACCTGCTGAATTGAATTAGCCAGGTCGGTCGCAAGTCCACTGGGAAGTTGGATGGTCGTCATGAAATTCCTCTAATCATCAACCGGCTTGTTGACCTTGGCCGGTGGGATACCAAATCGTTCTAGAGTTCTTACGTATTCGCTGCCGCCCATGCGGCCGACCAGGTCCAGTTGGTCCGGGTCGATTTTGTGTTGATCGTTGAGCACGCGATCGGCAACATGGATTTTCAATATTTTTCCGATGATCAAGTTGGCAGCAAGCGGCCCTTCGCCGACCAAGTGAACTTGCATCAATTCGCATTCAAAATTGACGGGCGATTCAGCGACTCGGGGCGGTTTGACAACTTGTGATTGTTGCGGAGTCAGCCCGACTTGCTCGAACTCACTGATTTCCTCAGCGTAGTCGGCCGAGGTTTGGTGCATGGGTTCGACCAGTTCGTGGGGGACAAGATTCACCACAAACTGCCGGGTTGCTTCGATGTTGTTGACCGTGTCTTTCTTGCTGCCATCGGGCCTGTTGACGGCTGAAAACGCCAAAGCCGCAGGCGCTGAACAAACGCCACTGAAGTAGCTGAAAGGCGCGAGATTGTGAACTCCAGCGGATGAAGTCGTCGAGATCCAGGCGATTGGCCGAGGCACAATCGCGCGGATCAACAGCGAATAGACTTCGCCAGGTGCCAGTGCAGACGGGTCAAATTCCATGATTTGCGACGACGAGCTTAGCTCGATACGCCTTCCATGTTTTCCATCCAGCTAAATGGATATTTTGGATCGTCCACGCCCAGAGCCTGTGGAGTCATATAGAGCTTGCGCTCGGTATCGAACATGACGGCCATCTCTTCGGTGCGGTCCACATCCATACTGGCCATGATGGTTCCCGGATGCGGTCCATGCGGAATTCCGCCCGGATGCATGGTCATGGAACCCAGCCCCACGCCCTTCCGCGAACCGAATTCGCCGTCCACATAGAACAGAACCTCATCGGCTTCCACGTTGCTGTGCACGTAGGGCACTTTGATCGAGTCCGGATGGTGATCCAGGTGCCTTGGAGCAAACGTGCAAATCACGAAACCACGACACTCGAATGTCTGTTGATAAGGAGGCGGCAAATGAATTGTGCCGGTGAGTGGCTCGAAATTCCAGGCGTTGAAAGTGTAGGGGTAAACGAAACCGTCCCAGCCAACCACATCAAACGGATGGTGGGGCATGGTGATGCGAGTCAGTCGATCATGATCCTTGACCAGAACCGTGGTTTCAACTTCCTCATCGATCGTATTCAAATCCGGCGGACTGAGAAAATCTCGCTCGTAATAGGGCGACCCCAGATACATTTGTCCGTCAGGATTCTGATAGCGCTCGGGAATTCTCACGGGCGAAAAACACTCCAGGATCAAATGATCCTCTGCCGAGATATCATCGCTTACCATGCGGTAGTTCGTCGTCCGCGGAATCACGACGTAATCACCTCGGCGATAAGGAACGATTCCATAGGCGGTTTCGATACGACCGCTACCTTGATGAATAAAGATCACTTCGTCGGCTGCACCGTTGCGATAAATTTCGACTTGTTCCTGATCGGGTTTGCAGCGCCAGGCGACCAGGTCATCGTTGAACAGCATGGGGATTCGGCCGCCGATCGGATCGCCGCCCCGGCTGAGATCCTGCGAGCGAATATGGTGATGCCGCAACGCGTCGATGTTCGCTTTTTCGATATTGATTGTGCCGGCCGGTTCGACTTTGGTATTTCGAGTGGGCGGACGCAAGTGGTACATGATCGAGTAGGCTCGATCGAATCCGGCGGTGGTGACAACGTGTTCGTAATAAAGCCCCTCTTCCAAAAAACTCTCATTTGGTTTGCGGCGTAAAGCGATATGTCTCTTGGGCGGTAAATGTCCCAGTGAGCGATAATTTGGCATTTTTTCAACTTCGTAAAAACGAATACTTGGGAAGACCCCGGAATATGTAAGGTTTTCCGCCCTCAAGTGCACATAACCAGTACCGACCGAATTTCGAAGCCAGCCATCGGTGATGGCAAACTTGAGCATTGGG
>CAZOXC010000734.1:0-2341 GCA_964583205.1 uncultured Pirellulaceae bacterium
ACTGGATAGCTTGCGCATGAAATCGACCGATCATTCCGCAGCCGATTATGGCAAATCCAAATTTCATCGTTTCGTCTGCAGTATCAATTACGGCTTGGAACCACTGGCATTTTTAACGTGCTTATCCAGCCAATCGATCATCTCTGCCTGGGTATGCAGCACTGATTCGCGAGCTCGATAGCCGTGGCTTTCGTAAGGCAGCATCACTAACCTTGCAGTTCCGCCGTTACCTTTGATCGCCTGATACATACGGCTGGACTGCACTGGGAACGTTCCCGAGTTATTGTCGGCCTCACCATGGATCATCAGCATCGGCTCTTTGATCTTGTCAGCGTGCAGGAAAGGAGAAATCGAGTAATAAACATCCTTGGCATCCCACAGCTTACGCCGCTCCGATTGGAAACCAAATGGAGTTAGAGTTCGGTTGTAAGCTCCACTTCGAGCCAAACCAGCCTTGAACAAGTCACAATGAGCCAACAAATTGGCCGTCATGAAAGCGCCATAACTGTGACCGCCCACTGCAACTCGATTCGGATCCGCCACACCCATCTCGACAGCCTTATCGATCGCTGCCTGAGCGGCGTCAACAATCTGCTCGATAAAAGTGTCGTTCATTGTTTCCGGATCACCGATCACCGGCATGGTCGCCGCGTCCATGATCGCATAGCCCTGGGTCAACAATGTCAGATGCGAAATGCTTCCCATCCGAGTGAATCTTGAAGGACTGGAAGAAATCTGGCCGGCGGTTGCAACGTCATTGAATTCTCGAGGATATGCCCACACCAGTAGTGGCAATCGAGTTCCCGGTTCGTAATCGGCTGGCAAATACAAAGTGGCAGAAAGCGGCACACCATCAGACCGTTCGTACTTGACCAGTTGTTTTTTGATTCCGCGAATCTGCGGAGTTGGATCTTTGAATTCGGTCAACGTCGAAGTCGCACCGGACTCGAGATCGGTCCAGTAAAAATTGGGAGGCGTGGTCGTAGATTCTTTGACCGTGATCACCGAGGGCTTTTTGTCTTCGGAAGTTGCAGGGACCGCCACCACCGATTGAAAGACACCCTCTTCGCATCGCCACAACCGCTCTGTTTCCAGGTTGTCCAGATTCTGTCGATCCATAAATGGCAAATCACCTTTCGGCGACGCGCCTCGTCCAGTGCGATAAATGTAAGGCCCGTCCTGCATCACGACAGCGTGCCCGTTATCCAGAATGTCCATCAAAGGCTGACCAGGATCGCCGTAACGATCACGGATACTGCGATCCATCAATACTTTAGGGCCAGCTTGCTCGTTATTCATGTCGAACAGCAACGTGCGAACCCAACGACGATCTCGATCGTAATCCGTCGTCATGAACTTTTGCGGATCAGCAAAGTAAGTTATCCCGAAAGAACGGTGCTGAATCTTCACCATCTCCTGTGGCTCGGAACTAAATGGTGCCGCCAGGGAAACCAGTCGATCACGATGTTCGGCTTCCTGGTTGGGATCACCTCCATCAAGCGCTTCTGTCCAAACCAGAGTTGCTGGCTCGGTGGATTTCCAATCAATGCTGCGAGGCCCTGTGCGAACACCCTCGATCGGAATGTTTTCAGCAAGCGGGACTTCGGCCACGGTGTAAACGAGGTTGCCGTTCAGATCCCAGACCTCGACGTCATGCGGAAAAGAACGATAAGGCATCAAATACGAAAATGGCTTGCGAATGATCGTGACCAAAATGTACTTGCCATCCGGAGACATACCAAAAGAACGGTAGAGATCGGGTTTACCCAAATTCGTTTTCGTACCATCAAATTTGGCGAGCACCATTTGGGTCTTACCAAAGAACTCGAACAAATCTTCATCGTAAGGGTTCGTCAACAAATCCTGGTAAGTTCGAGTGGGTGTTTCGTTGCCGGAAGTTTCCTGAATATTCGGACCGGTGGGAGCCTTTGGCTGAACCGGATAGGCACCGCGACTCTCCGGAACAACGGAGCAAATAACACCATCTCCATCCGGCAGCCACTCGTAACCAGCCAGCACGGTGTTGATGTTGGTTAACAACTTGGTTGGGTTGGATGGTTGCTTGACATCGACAACCCACAAGTGCATTCCCATGTCATCAACCGTCGAAACGGTGAAGTGAGTCGATTTGTGCGACCAGTTGATCCCCGAAATTCGAGTCCCTTCAGGAAAGCTGACCTGCTGCTTGTCGCCGCCTTGGAGCGGGCGAATTGAAATCGCTCGATTGAAGCTGGTGCGAAACTGGCTGTTGGCAGATGGATCGATTCGGACACCGCCCAGCCTGAGCATGGGCCGAGCAAGATCCTCGATCGAAGGCATGGCATCGCGTTCGACGAACAAC
>CAZOXC010000735.1:0-2337 GCA_964583205.1 uncultured Pirellulaceae bacterium
GAAAAGGCGTGTTTGATCCAAGAAAACTTCGTAGTAGGGGCCGTTTGCTACTACCCGAACGCCATAGTGGATGCCCGACAAGATTCCCTGATTGCTGCGAGCGAACCGTACATTTTTTTTGCCATCCAGTTTGATAAAAGAAACATGTTCGTCTGCAGCGGACAAGGTGATTTGAAAACGCTTTGAAAGATCGTCGGACGCTCTCACAATCAGCGAAACTTCACCGATAGGTTTCATGCTTGCCTCAATGTCGACATTGCTGACCCCTGATCTCAAAACCACGAATTCACTGCGGTTTTTACCGGGTTGAGTATTTACCAGCTCACGATTCAAGATCTTTGCATTTCCTTTGCCAAGTTCCACCCATGTCAATCCAGAGGCAGAAACACCCGCGTCGAAACCATCAGCGACCCCAATGGCTCCGCGATTGGACCGATCGAAACTGTCGGCCAACAAAACATCCGTTGGCTTGGTTGGTTTAGCAATCCGTCGGAACAAAATGTCGGACCGGTTGATCTTTGTTTGCTCTGCCCAAATTCCATGAAGCTCGCCATTGTGTGCGACGAAATCCCCATAGTTTTGTAGCGAGCAATTCTCATTGGCTTGCACAATCCAGGGGCCATACCAATGATTGAGATCGTTTTCCTGGCACCAATAAATCCAAGACTGGCCACGCAATGGTCCTTTCCCGCGTCCAAACACATAGATGCATCCACCAAAGAGAATGGATCTGGGGGCCGCTGAGGAAACAAAAGCAGTTTTAGGCGCGGACCATGAGGCTCCCTTGTCTGAACTGAGTGACATCAGTGTTTCGTTGGCTTTCGCGTCACGCATGAAACACAATAGTTGTTCATTGCCAAGCTGAACTAGTGATGGCTCGCCAAGATCCCGCCTAATAGCAGTTCCATTGGCCACTTCGCTGAGATGGGCCCAGTTTCGACCTGCGTCATCACTGCTGTAAAGATGAATTGAACGATAAGCGTTGTCAGCGTCCTTGCAAAAGACTCCAGCGATAATTCGTCCCGAAGCCAATTGGATTGGAGAGCAAGTTCCACCGATTGCATACTGCGACGCTTGTTTTGCAAACGGAACGGTTGAAATGATTTGCCAAGATTGTCCGTCATCAATCGATTTTGCAACACGCAGGGCATTGCTCATACTGTGGCCGTCGGAGACTGTGACGTCAGTAAAGATAGCCAACAAATGCCCTTGGTCTTTCAGACGCAGTAGTCCAGCGGCGCGCAAATCGTGATTGTCGGGTGCGTGAATCGCAACCCTAGGTATGCTCCAGCTCGTTCCGTTATCCGTCGAAGACTGTTGAAGGATATCGCCGCCGTTGGTAACGACATGCCGGTTAACGTTGCCACGGTAAAGAACAGTTAATTCACCGCGATGATTCGTGATTGCGGTTGGAAATCCGTTGTACTGGCCGTCATTGTTGACCTGCACGATCGAACCAAAACTCATGTAGGACTCTGGAGCCCCCAGCTGCATGAACAGCATAGCGCAAATCAATTTTGCCATTAACATTTTAGTACCGTTAGGACTACAAAGCACATATGCATTGTTTCAAGTGGTCTTTAGCTGGATTTGTTCGCTACAACGACATAGACACAGGCATCGTTATTCCGCCCAAGCTCACTGCATTTCAAATCCGATCGAGTGATCAGTCGCTGCATCGTCCAGGTAAACGGCTTACGAATGAGTTTGGGAACGCGGGGCAAAGTTGCATCTTGCCAAAGCTGCATCGCGGTGGCAGCTGGTCCCATTACACCCTCAAAATGCTTGATCGTGAATCCTGCTTCGGTGATCGTCTTCTTGAGTCCATCGCAAGTCCATCGCCAAAAATCCGTCGGATCGGGATGATACTTCCAAGTCCCATGGGTTGAAAGGATCAGCGTTCCATCATCCTTCAATACGCGCCGGGATTCAGCTAAATATGCCTGTGGACTAACGACATGTTCCAGTACTTGAGAAGACAAAACAAACGATGCCGACGAGTCGTCTCGTTGCATTACACCTTGATCGTCTAGCAAACCGTCCGCCATCTCGTTGCCCTTTAGATCAAATCCCAAGTAACGATCGACTTGCGGTTCAAATAAAGGGCGGTACGGCATGTTGCCGCAACCGTAGTCGATCATGTCTCCCGTTTGCCCAGCAACATGTTTCTGAATGACCTTTTCCAGTTGCAATCGAAGTGCTGTAAGGTGCCAATAAACGCGATGCGATTTCGCCGGGTAGAGACGTTCGCCTCGCCCCGCTGCCGCTTGTGTCGTATTGGGAATATTGTCCGTGCTCACGAACGACCTGCTATCTGTTTTGCGTATCGAATCAATG
>CAZOXC010000736.1:0-2335 GCA_964583205.1 uncultured Pirellulaceae bacterium
TAAATATATCGAGTTCGCTGACAACGCGGTGATGTTTTCCGGTTTCGACGAGCTTTCACTTGCACACTGGTTCACAACCGGCACTGCTTTTACAAGTGGCAACCTTGACGATGTCCGATTCGAGTCAGCTGATCGCAAGCGTTTGTTTGTTGGGCCGCATGAAGCACACAGCGGGCTGTTGGGCAGGCGGATGCAGGGCGTAATTCGCTCGCCGACATTTGAAATCAAGCATCCTTTCATTCACTATCGATTGCGGGCCAAAGATGTTCAGATCCGACTGATCGTCGATGGTTTTGTGATGGACATTCACAACCCTCTGCTGTTCAAAGGCTTCAATTTCAAGCATTCCAGTGACGACTATCAATGGCGTACTCAAGGCACGGACTTGAAAAACTACATTGGTCACCGAGCACACATTGAGATCATTGATCATGGATCGGGATTCGTGGCTCTCGACGAAATCTGGTTTTCCGATGAATCAAGTCCGCCAGAAGGACGATCGAACCTGGCCGCGACAATGCAACAAAACGACTACCAGGACATCGAACAATTTGCGACGACGTTTGCCAAAACCTGTTCCCAAATACCCGATCCGGAATTTGTACAGCTACTGAACTGGTTCTCATCTCATCGACAGGCCAGCAAACTGAACGGGGAATTTTCGCAATTTCGCGAACTCAAAAACAAGATTGGCCAACTTCAAAAAGAAACGCCGTTGCCCATGATGGCTGTCGGCATGACGGAGGGCACGCCGGAAGACGAATTCGTTTTCATTCGAGGCAATTCAAAGAACCTGGGAGAGCCCGCCAAGCGAGACATTATCACGGCATTGCAGCAACCTTCCCGACAAAACCTGTTCGACCCGGCAATTGGCAGCGGGCGGATGTATCTGGCCGACGCCATCGCCAACCAGTCCAATCCGCTTACGACTCGAGTGGTCGTGAACCGGCTGTGGCATCATTTGACCGGACGTGGCATCGTTGGCTCGGTTGATAACTTTGGCGTTCTCGGAGAGGAACCGACTCACCCGGAACTGCTCGACTATCTGGCAACCGAGTTCGCTGCGGACGGCTGGTCAACCAAACGCATGCTCAAACGCTTGATGTTGACCAGCACTTATCAGATGTCGAGTCAGTCCGATCCGACATTTGTAGAACTGGATCCAGAAAACGAATTGTTGCATCATTTTAGAATTCGTCGCATGCAGGGCGAAGTCATTCGCGACTCGATTCTGGCCATCTCCGGTCGACTGGATCAAACCATGTATGGACCAAGTGTGGCGATTCATTTGACTCCGTTTATGCAGGGCCGAGGTCGCCCCGGTCGCAGCGGGCCGGCGGATGGTGCAGGCCGGCGTTCAATTTACCTGGAAGTCCGTCGCAATTTTTTGTCGCCGATGATGCTGGCTTTCGATACGCCAATTCCATTTAACTCGATCGGACGGCGGACAGTTTCCAATGTGCCTGCTCAGGCTTTGATCATGATGAACGATCCATTCGTGGTTGAGCAAGCAAAACTCTGGGCCGAACGGTTGATTGCCGAACACCCGGAAGATACTTCACAACGAATACTCGCGGCATACCAGTCTGCGTTTGGCCGAGATTGCACTGCCGAGGAATTGAAAACGGTCAAAGAGTTTCTCAACACTCAGGCTGCAGAGTCTCTGGAAATTCCAGAAGACCAAATCGCAACCAGTGTCGAATTGTGGGCTGACTTTTGCCACATGCTGTTTAACGTTAAAGAATTTATTTACATACGCTAGGTTGACGATGCCAGGACATTTTCACTGTGGACGGTTCCGCAACATCGGGATGAATCGACGGCAAATGCTCCGCAACGGAGCTTGCGGATTCGGTGCCGTAGCGCTAACCGCACTCATGGGCGGAAAAACTTATGGCTCGCTGGTGACCGAAAGCTCGGCTGGTGGGCCGACAGCAAACGACGATCGCAAGGAGCCACTGGCGCCCAAGCCCACTCACTTTGCTCCCAAAGTCAAAAACGTCATCTACCTGTACATGGACGGTGGCCCTTCTCAGGTAGATACGTTTGATCCCAAGCCGCGATTGGCCAAAGAAAATGGCGAGCCCTTCAAGATGAAAATCGAGCCGACGCAATTCAACAACATCGGCAAGACACTACAAAGCCCCTGGAAATTCAAACAGCATGGCGAGTGCGGGACTCCGGTCAGTGAATTGTTTCCCAACGTCGCACAACACGTTGATGACCTGGCAATCATCCGCTCAATGACCAGTGATTTTTCCGAGCACACCAGCGCCAATTACTTTTTACACACCGGCAACGGCTTTCAAGGTCGTCCCAGCATGGGCGCCTGGGT
>CAZOXC010000737.1:0-2329 GCA_964583205.1 uncultured Pirellulaceae bacterium
TTTCTTTTTGTTGAAGATAAATTCCGCTTCCCGGATCCCACCTTTTTCTTCAGCCATTTCCAATCCCTGTGCTACCGCAGCGTTGATCAAGTCCTTGACCGGTTTCGTTTTCAAGTCAGCGATCGCGTTCACTCGAACATGACGAATTGCCTTGCCGGTTCCCTGCAGCACGTTTTTCGGATCCGGCAAATCGACTCCGTGATTGAATCCAAGGTTAACGTGATTCGCATAAGTGGCGATGTGAATAAACCCTTGCCCAAGTTTTCCGGTAAAAGAAAACGCGTCGGAAACACAATAGCCGCTATAAATCATCTCGCAGCATTCCTGCGCTGCCTTTTTCGCGGCTTTGTGAACAGCGCTTCTGGTCGCCAGCGCCACATCGACTACTCCATCAGTTCGATCTGACATCAATTCGTGCAAGACTTTTTCAGCGGCTTGGTGATCGATCGGCATCGTGTTGTTTCGACTTTAAAAGAGTTAGAGGTCGTTCAGGCTTTCACTATACTCGATCGCACAAGCGATGTTGTCCGCGGTCCATTGAATCTCATAAATCCCGCATAAAACGAATTCCTAAAGTCAAAACACTCGGCGCTTCAGAATGTCGAGTTTTCTGAGTTTCCCAGTCAACTCCCACCTGGAATCGTGGCGAGTCGCGATTTGAGGGCCAATTAACCACGCGAACCCGTCCCACAGTCAGCTTCTCTAACAACTAACTGGCAGCCAGCCCCGGTTAAGGCTGGTATTGCCTGCCAACGTTTTTAAAATGACATCTAGTTGCCGAGATCTCAGAATGAATATCCAAGGAGAATATGTGATTGACACACCCGAGTCCGATCACGATGAAAATATGCCCGCCACCGAAAATGAAATCGAGAATGAAGTCGAGAATAATATCGACAGTGTGATCGACGACGACAACACTCAGACCTCTGACGAGAATTTCAATGACGATTTTCATGCCGGTGCTGTAAATCGTCAAAATCCCGAACGCAGTTTGGAACTGGCCAAGTCAGCCGCTTTGACTGCCGCCCATCACGGTGGATTCAACATCATTGTGCTCGACATGACTGAGCGCTCGGCCAGTTTTGATTATTTCGTTATCGCGACTGGCACCAGCCGTCGGCAACTCCATGCCATGAGTGAAGAAATTGATCACGAGCTGGAGGATCGATTGAATGACAAACGCATGAATATTGATGGCTACGATGATAGTCGCTGGATTGTGTTGGACTACGGCACCGTGCTGGTGCACATGTTCGATGAAGAGACCCGGCAGTATTACTCGCTGGAAGCCCTGTGGTCCGATGCACCGAAGCTCGATATCAACGATGAGTTAAAAGCCGTCAATCCCGATTCGGTTCCGGAAGACGCTTAAAAAGAACTCAACAGAATTTGCCAAACTGACTTAGCCCCTGGCGCGAATTCGTTTTTCAAGTTCTTTAAAGCTGGCCGGGGTGTTGGCGTTGCAGAGCGAATCCAAATCTGGATCGATGGCAGCAAGTTCCTCAGTCGAAACTGTCTGCGCCTGCAGTTTGGTCAGTAGCTGATGGATCGCTCGAGTACCATCGTGAAATTCTCGCACAATTTGTTGCCTGGCATTTATCGAAAACACAGCCGGTATCGGTATGACCCGGTCTTGGTAAACCAGACTAGCCGCACTTGATCCATCGAGTCGGTCGGCCAGCAACGCCGGCAGGAAAGTTGGGATCAATGGATTGTCACAGGAAAGCAGAATGGCGGCAGTGCATTCTTGCCCGATTGCCTGCAGGCCAGCGCACAGACCGGCGATCGGACCCTGGTCGGGCTGGTGATCTCGAGTCCAGTGGAGTTGGGGGAATTCCGCGAGCTGACTTGGCCGTTCCTGATCGGCAGCGCCCACCAAAATGACTCGACTGGAAAACCGGCAGGCTCGATCCAGGACTCGCGACAACATGCTGTGGCCCGCGATTTTCAGTTGTGCCTTATCTGATCCCATCCGTGTGCTGTGTCCACCACACAGCACAATCGCTGCTATCTTACTGGGGAGTTGATCGACTTCGGCACCTTGATCTGGCATACTTGGAAACGCTCGGACTTAATTCTCAAACACTTACAACTTACGAATCTTTGATCGTCACACTCACTGCCAAGCCGAATTGCCCATTGCCTTTGCAACAAATTCCGGTTGATGTGGCCGGTTTGTTGCCCAGTCGGCTTGTCAAACTTGATGACTCAGGAATTGCCAAGCTACCAATTCTTGCCGGCAATCGTGAGGTGGCCGTGGAAGAAATTTTTTCCGTTTCGCGATCAAGTGGCCAGGCTGAGCCGACTTTGAACTGGAAACTTGGTG
>CAZOXC010000738.1:0-2329 GCA_964583205.1 uncultured Pirellulaceae bacterium
GGTTCGGTCGCAGCGTTTTTCTCTTCCAACTCAATCGCAGTTTTCAATTCTTCACGAATCACTGGCAGTTCGGCCGGAGCTTCGATACCGATTCGAACTCCACCACCCGTGATGCGTACCACTGTGACTGTGATTTCGTCGCCGATCAAAATTCGCTCGCCGACTTTTCGGCTTAATACGAGCATTACAATTCCCTTGCGTTGGCAAACTTTGCATTAGCCAACTCTTATTGAAGTTGGCAAACCTTCCGTAGACTCTCTGCTAAACGAATTCTGCTGTAGCTACCGGTTTCAAAACAAAATCAAAAATCACCGGTATATACGGATAGTTTATGACAAAAGCCTATCCAGTCCGGATGCTCGATGCAACTAGCTACAAGCTTTGTCAAGCCAACTTGTCAAAAAAAATCAGCTCGGCAAAATTTATCTTGCCCAGTTTAACAGGTTTTGACCTTATGTAATTTAGACTTCACTTTGAGAAGTCTTGTACATTCGGTGCCTGAACTGAAAAATATCGACATAAGCAATTGAAACTACCTGTAAAAGGAACTGAATGAAGACTGCGACTATCGAAACCAGCAAGGGAACAATCGTGCTGGAACTCTACGACGACAAAGCGCCCAATACAGTGGCCAATTTTGAGAAGCTATCCACCGAAGGATTTTACGACGGCCTGAATTTTCATCGAGTGATCGATGAGTTCATGGTCCAGGCCGGTTGCCCGGAAGGCATTGGAACCGGCGGACCCGGCTACAAATTCGATGATGAATTTCACGATGATTTGCAACACAGTTGCCCCGGAACCTTGTCGATGGCGAATTCCGGTCCTAATTCAAATGGGTCGCAATTTTTCATTACTCATGTCGAGTGTCCATGGTTGGACGGAAAACACACGGTGTTTGGCAAGGTGGTTGAGGGTATGGATGTAGTCAACAAAATCGCCAAAGGTGATTTGATGAATTCCGTAAAAGTCAGCTAATGCATCGCGGAATTTTAGTGGCCCCAGCCCAACGTCTGGAATAAACTTGGGTTGGGTTTAAGAACGAGAGAAATGAATACGAACCGTTCGGCTGAAGATCGAAGTTTCATGCAGTTTGGCAACTTGGTTGCTGAACTGGTGGGGCCCGCTCTGATTATGCTGATGGTCGGCAGTCTGTCGTTCTTTCTACTGGAAGTGTTCTATGGCAAGGAACACGTACAAACACTCAAGTGGAAGTTTGGCCTGTTTGCGTTTGCGGCAGTGTTAATTAGTCGAATATCCATTCAATATGGATTTCAACGTGCGTCGGCCTACGGTGGTTTGTTGGCATTCGCGATTTTGTTTGTGACCTCGTCCTATGTCTCAATTGTCGGCGCTTCGATTATTATTCTGGTGACTTGGTGGTCGGCCAGTCGCTTAACATGGGATTGCACGTTTATCAACGATACTCGCGACGCCTCGGCCGAGGGAATTGTCGAGTTGATGCGGCAGAAAACCAAAGGCTGGCGTTACAAGTTACTGGGTGAAGAACCGCCCGTAGATGAATACGAATCGCAAGCCTTTGAAAGTGGTTCGGACGAGTCCGCTGAAAAAGAGACTCCGAAAAATCGGGTGATGCAATTTCTGATCGGAAGAAGGAGTCCCAACCGACCAGGCTTGTGGGCTTTCTACTTTGTAATTGCCGGGTTCCCTATCTTCGGATTGGGGCAGGGGATGATTGCCGCAAGCAACCCGTTGGGCCGAAAGTATTCGGCACTTTATTTCTGTATCTACATGATCGCCGGGTTGGGACTGCTCATGATGGCCAGTCTCCTGGGAATCTCGCGTTACCTGAGAAAACGCGATGCGTCCATGAACATGCGAGTAGCTCGCAGTTGGCTAGTCGTTGGATCGGTTCTGGCCATCGGAATTCTGGCGTTTACTTTTTGGATGCCACGGCCAACCAACAACTTGTCGATCGCTGGCTGGATGCCAAAGATCAAATCCAAGGTCAAAGAAGCGGTCGATTCCAGATTCGGTTTGAAGGGCTCGGATCCGAGTGAAAATGAACCGGTCAATTTTGGTGCAAATCCTCGGAACCCCGATGGGTCCTCCGGCACGGGGTCGAAAAAAGGCGATGGCAAGGACGGCGGCAAAACCAGTGGGGATCGCAACAAGTCCAATTCAAAATCCGGTGGCAAATCGGATGATTCCGGCGGTAAGCAGCAAGGCGGTAACCATAGCTCGGGCCAGAATGACGGCAAGGGAAAATCCGGCCAGTCCGGAGGCAAGAAGTCGGGCAAGTCTTCCGGAAACAATAAATCCAAAAGCCAGCACAGCACCAGTAGGTCCGTCGACAGATTCTGCGCCC
>CAZOXC010000739.1:0-2328 GCA_964583205.1 uncultured Pirellulaceae bacterium
TTGCCAAGTTGCAGATCCTCGGACAGCACGCGGGTCAAATCGCCGATACTGACCGAGCTGCTGCCAACCAGCATTACTATTCAGCAGCGAAAGTTGCTCGCCAATTGCTGGATGACAAAACTGTAATGGAAGATTTTGGCGATCGACTGGGCCCGATGCTGGGTGGCGCGATCTACAACGAAGCCTGCAGCTTGTCACTTGATGGCAAAAAAGAAGAAGCTCTGGCGTCTCTCAAAGAATCATTCATGGTTGGTTTCAATGACTTCGAATTGGCTCAGTCTGATTCGGATCTGAGTAACATCAGTGACTCTGATATGTTTACTGAGATTGTTGAATCCGCCCGTACTGCCGCTGTTGAAAAAGTGATGGCAATGGCCCGGAAGGAAATCGAAGAATTCGAATCGTTCGATTTTGATTTTGAACTGGAAGATGTCAAAGGCGAAACAGTTTCGCTGAGCAGCTATTCCGGCAAAGTGCTGATCGTTGATTTCTGGGGTACCTGGTGCCCGCCTTGCCGAGAAGAAATTCCCTCGTTCATCAAACTGAAAAACACCTACGGTGAAAAAGGGTTTGACATCGTTGGAATCAATTACGAACGCTCTTCAGGTGATGAAGCCGTTGAGATGATCGTTGATTACATCGAAGAAAACGATATGAATTACAACTGTGTAATTGGAAACGATGAGACTTCTGATCAAGTCAATGTTACTGGATTTCCAACAACACTGTTTATCGATGCCAAAGGCAAAGTCCGCATGAAAGTTGTGGGATTGCATCCTTACGAGCAACTCGAAGCCTACGTGAAACTGTTGATGGAAGAGAATCAAGGTGGCTAACCGGCCTGATTCTGCTGCGAACTCAAAACCCTTCGTCATTTGGCGGAGGGTTTTTTTGTGGCAGTCTTCTTCCAACCCCTGGACGCCTGGGATCTAAAAGTTGCACAGCGTACCCACTCCGTTAGACTGGAGTGTTGTGTTGGATGTTCTTGTTCCCGCTGGGTTTAATCAATGCGACTGTGCAGAATTCGCCGCGACCGTTCTCAATTGCCCCGCTTCTGTTTGCCTTGTTTGCGTTTGGCGTGTTTCCGTCTGGCTTGCTTGGTTGTGCTGGTCGCCAGCCTCTTGAAGGTCGACGTTCTGCAATTGCAAGCCAGTGATTCGGAACTGCCCAATATTCTGTTTCTGTTTGCCGACGACCAGCGGACGGACACCATCGGCGCTTATGGAAACGAGCACATTCGGACTCCCAACATTGATCAACTTGCGAACGGATTCAATTTCCGGAATACGTATTGTTTTGGCTCGCCGCATGGAGCGGTTTGCATTCCCAGTCGAGCGATGTTGCATACCGGTCGCAGTCTGTTTCGGATCCCCAATCTCAACATGGAAGGCTGTGTGACGATGGGTGAATTGCTGGGACAAAATGGTTATGAAACTTTTGGAACCGGCAAATGGCACAATCAAGGCCAGTCTTTCATCCGCAGTTTTCAGCGAGGTAAAAATGTGATGCTGGGCGGGATGTCGGACCATTCCAAAGTGCCGATCGTGGACTTGCGCGATGACCAGACATTCACTGAACAGCGGCAAGGCGAAAATTTTTCCAGCAAACTGTTTGCCGATGCCGCAATCGAATTTCTGGGTTCGCGTGACCAGTCCAAACCTTTCTTTTGTTATGTGGCGTTTACGGCTCCACACGATCCTCGCATGTCACCCGGCAGCTACAACCGAATGTATGATCCCGACGATATGGTTTTGCCGGACAACTTTATGCCGCAACACCCATTCAACAACGGGCAATTGACGACTCGAGATGAAAACCTGGGCGGCTGGCCGCGGACAAGGGAAATGGTCCAGCATCAAACGGCCGAATATTATGGCTTGATCTCGCATATGGATGAACAAATCGGCCGGATCCTTGATGCGTTGGACGAAGACGTCAGGAAAAACACGATTATTGTTTTTGCGGCCGACCACGGACTGGGGATGGGGTCTCACGGATTACTGGGCAAGCAAAGTTTATACGAGCACAGTATGAAAGCGCCGCTGATGATCAGCGGGCCCGCTATCAGCAGTGGCTCGACCGATGCGCTGGTTTACCTGCACGATTTGTTCCCAACTGTCCTGGGATTTGCGGGCGTGGAAGTTCCTGCAACTGCAAATGGCCACTCGCTGCGACCCTTGATGGACGGCAACGAAAAAGGCTGGCGGAACTCGTTGTTTACCACCTATGGAAAAAACATGCGGGCGGTGCGAGACGAACGCTGGAAACTGATTCGTTATCCGCAAATCGACGTGACTCAGTTGTTCGACCTGCAGAACGACCCTCAGG
>CAZOXC010000740.1:0-2328 GCA_964583205.1 uncultured Pirellulaceae bacterium
AATTACGGCTCACAATACCTCCAAATTGATTCCTGAAGCAGATCCGGATCTGGCTGAGATTTTGTTACAAATACCTCATGCCTCGACGGCACTTCTGAACCTCTTGTACGATGCTGAAACGATCGATCATCCACTCGACGGTTATGGTTTTGTGATTCCGACAAAGGATCAACAATCATTGACGGCAGTAACCTGGACGTCATCGAAACATTACCAGCGTTGCCCTGACAATTTGCGCTTGATTCGAGCCTATCTTGGAAAATCAGGATCTGAAATCACTTCCGAGCACTCGGACGATCAACTTTGGCAAATCACCAATCGCGAATTGCAGCGCACGATGGGTTTGACAGCGTCGCCGGTCGATTTTCGAATTCAACGCTGGCCGCAAGGCTCACCTCAATACACGATGCGGCACCCTGAATTGTTGTCAACGATCGATAACATGATTGAGACTCGGCAGGGCCTGCACCTCAACGGCGCTTCGTACCGCGGTGTAGGAATACCCGACTGCATCCGTTCAGCCAAAGGAACTGCAGATCAGATTTGCAGTTCAAAAAAATAACCAAAACATCCTCCTTCGAACTCGACTGTTAACATTGAAGCCATGAATCAGAATTCACAATCTCGCCGCTTGTTTGAATCAGCCAGTCGCATCTTTCCTGGCGGAGTAAACTCGCCGGTTCGTGCCTTCAAATCGGTGGGCGGTACGCCGCCATTTATCAAGCGAGGCGAGGGTGCCTATCTACATGATGTCGATGGGAACCGCTACGTGGACTATGTATTGTCCTACGGGCCGTTGATCCTGGGCCACGCTGACCCGACCGTTGTAGACGCCATTACCGAAGCAGCCGGGCAAGGTACAAGTTACGGGATGCCGCACGAACGATCACTGCAACTGGCTGAGCTAATTCAACGAGCCATTCCGTCCATGGAAATGTTGCGATTCGTGAACTCAGGAACCGAAGCCACCATGACGGCTTTGCGATTGGCTCGAGCTCACACGTCTAGAAACAAAATCCTCAAATTCGAAGGTTGCTACCACGGCCACGCTGATTTCCTGCTGGTCCAGGCAGGCTCGGGCGTCGCAACGTTGGGACTGCCTGACTCGCCCGGCGTGACTCATGCCAATACCGCGGACACACTGGTCGCACCTTACAACGACTTGGCAGCCGTCGAGGCAATTGTCAAACAACATGGGGATGACTTGGCCGGAATAATCGTCGAACCAATTACTGGCAATATGGGTGTCGTCATGCCAGAACCAGGTTTTCTCAAGGGCCTCAAACGCTTGTGTGAATCATGTGGTGCAGTACTGATTTTTGACGAGGTGATGACGGGTTTTCGTGTCCACCCGGGCGGAGCACAAACTCTTTGCGGAGTGATACCCGACATCACTGTACTGGGAAAAGTTATCGGTGGCGGATTGCCAATCGGAGCTTACGGCGGCAACGCAGAGATTATGAAACAGGTCGCTCCGGTCGGGCGCATGTATCAAGCCGGAACTTTATCCGGCAATCCACTGGCCATGGCCGCCGGCATCGCGACCTTGCAAGGATTAACTCAACAGGCCTGGAGTCACCTGACAGAAATTGCAACTGAACTCGATCAAGGATTTGTTCAAGCCGCCGAAAAACATGGAGTTGAAATTTGTGTTACTCGCGCTGGCACCATGAGTACTATGTTCTTTTCCAAACTTGCGCCTCGAAACTGGCAGGAAGTCAGCCAAACTGAAAGCCAGCGATTCAAATCGTTCTTTCATACCATGTTGGACAAGGGCGTTTTTCTAGCACCTTCACCTTATGAAGCCGCATTTATTTCCGTCAAACATGATCAACATGCAATCGCACAGACGATTGAAGCGGCCGATTCAGCCTTCGCCAATGTGGCAGGTTCCGGCACCGAAAAAGAGTAGCCAAAAATTTTTTCTGGGCCCCCTTGTTGTGCAAAATTTCTTTGGCATAATCAATTGAGAATGGATCTCAACAATTGAGATTCGCATACGACCCAGCCAGCATTCTGCTTGTTTTTTACCAAATAATTGGTGAATTCTTAGCTGCCAGCCAGGACAGACATTCACAGTTTATTCACTTTGTGAACTAGCGGTTCCTGGACTATCGATCGCCAATCTCTACCACACTTGTAGCGGGTTTGTGTTTTTGTTTGCGTCCGAATTCCTGCGATCGCAGTTCGAATTTTTTGGAGCAGACATGCGTACAACCAGGAAAGCCTCAGCAGGTTTTACATTAATCGAGTTCCTTGTGGTGATCGCGATCATTGGAATTATGCTGGCGATGTTAATGCGGGCCGTTCAGATGGTTCGCGAAGCCG
>CAZOXC010000741.1:0-2327 GCA_964583205.1 uncultured Pirellulaceae bacterium
TTAACCTCGCGTGCTTAATCAACGTCGCAAAGAGGTTTTGAAAGGCCCTCTAGAACCGCGCCGCAGATCAGCAGCTCGTTTCTCAAACAAATTAGTGTCAATTAGTGAGGATTAGTGTTCCCAAATTCTAGACGGTGTGAAACTTACTGATTCGCTTCATCAAGAGAATCAGACAGATCCAAGTCGAAAAGAGAAAGGAAATTAGCTGTGCCCTATTTCGGTGATCGGTACTGGCGAATAGGTGATTCAGGCAGGAATTCGTCGGCAGTTGTCTCGAAAATACTTCTGCCCCTATTCCAACAATCCCGTACAATAAATGCTACTTAGTATTGTTGCGGCTCATTCAATCCAAAGTCTAATGGCAAAGTCAATTATTCAATCTCTCGCTCTGGCACGAGACATCGGGTACTTGGGGCTTGCTACTGCCGCAACCTCAACAACAGCATTTTATACTGCCGTAACGGCTGGCGGCGGGCTTGAAGCTGGTGGAGCGGCGTTTGCCCTTGGTGCTGGAGCACTAAGTACCGGAGCCAGCTTCCTGACAAGCAAGATCGCCTCGCGGGTTCAGGAACAGGTTCTGGAGAACCTGGCCGAGTCGGATGGTCTCCTTTCCAACGGCGACTGGCTAAAACTTTCTGGTCTGGCGACATCGGAACTGATCCGCCAGTTCGCAGACGACGCTCAAGTCCAATTCGAATCGGATCAACAATTGTTGCGAGATCTGGCCAGTGCCGTCCACACCGACTGGCACGAGCTGGCCGATACGTTTGAGCAGCATTATCAATCGCTCGACAAGCCAACTGCGATCAAGTGGTTTTATAAAGCGGCTCAGGCTGATCCGGACGAACGTACCGTTCTCGACCCGAACACCTGGACGACAATCTTGACGGCGGTCGGAAAGCGGCACGGCTGCATGCCTTCAAATGAATTGCTTCAGACGCTTGGCAAACATTTGCAGACGAATTACGCGCAAGCAGTGTATAAACTGCTCAAACATATTGGCCATGGCGATCGTGCTTTCCGAGGTCTGACGGTGACGATGTTGGGCGAGATTCATGAAGCGACTTGCGTTGTGATTCCGCAGGCGATGAACGAACTATCGGAAGAGATCCAGAACTCCAGTAAGGAAACAAAGGACGCGATCGCCGGACTGGGCAGATGGATCAACGTCGTCATGCGAAAGATAGTCGAAGATACTTCGAATCAATCGTTCGACAAAGAACGCTGGGAACAGCAAATCGTTGAACAGGAACGACAGTGGGCAACCGTCGTGACCGAGTTGTCTTCACTTGGGATAGCGCTTGCCGAGGTCAAGGACAACACTGAGACAATCATTGAGAAAACAAGCGATAACAATTCGGAACTTAGATCCCTGCACGAAAAAGTAGACGTGGTTCTTGAGCGATCCGAAAAGAATATTCCAATTGAGAATACCACCTCCCCGAAGACGCGAGTCAATAATTTTGCTGGACGAATCAATCTGCATCGCCTGTACATTAAACGTCGGAAGTTAATGACTGATCTGAAGAAAGGACTCAGTAAGAAAAGACGATCCGCGATCACGCAAACGCAAGCGATCCATGGGCTGGGCGGAGTCGGTAAAACGCAACTGGCGATGGAATACGTCAAACAGCATGCCGACAGCTACGACATTATTTGGTGGATTCACGCCGAGCAAACGCAAACGATCCTTTCCGACCTGGCCAGCTTGGGTGCAAAACTTGAACTGCCACCCAATCAGAATCTGGAGCAGTTCGCAGGCAACGTCTTGCAACACTTGAGTTCGATCAACAGCTGGCTGTTGGTTTATGACAACGCAGTTGATTCAAATTCCCTTTCCGGGCTGCTCCCGGCTGAAGGAACCGGGGATGTCTTGATTACCTCCCGCAGTAGAAACTGGACTGGCAAAGCGGAAACCATTCCCGTTGATGTCATGAACAAGACCGAAGCGGTCAGATTACTTAATGATCGCTCCAACGACAAAGATACAACTACTGCCAAAGAAATTGCCAAACGTCTGGGGTATCTGCCACTGGCGTTAGAAGTGGCCGCCGCCTACTGTGCAGCTTCCAGCATTAAACTGTCTGTGTATCTGGAACTGCTGGACAGTGCGGGCCTGACGTTGCTTGACGCCGAACAGGCACCAGATTACCCCGCGATTGTTTCCGCGACTTGGCAACCCTCATTTGAGGCCGCTGTCGTTCTTTGCCCGGCCGTTGACGACATCATGACGATTCTGGCCTTCGTCGACGCCGACAATTTTCCGGTCGAAGTTCTTGAGAAACATATTAGCGATAAACTCCTGTGTAACGATGCCCTTAAGGCAC
>CAZOXC010000742.1:0-2325 GCA_964583205.1 uncultured Pirellulaceae bacterium
GGTACAGGATCTGGTACAGAATCTGGAACCGGGGGAACCCATTGTTGTTCCTGCGGCGGCGGTGTTGTATACCCGCCCAGGTTGGTTGGCACAGGAACACTGCTCGATTCTGTTTCCTGGGCATAGCCTGCCTGAACGACTCGAGATGCCGGGTATTGGCCTCGAGTCGAAAATGGTGTCTGCCGTTGATCGGTCAATGTCGTTTGAGCAGACTGGTTTTGTCGTTGTGAACTTGCCTGTTGACCTGTGTTTTGGGACCCGCGAGTTTGCTGCGGACTATGGCGAGTATTTCCGTCCAGAGCGGCAGCGCGGGAAAAATTATCCGGGCTGACAGTCGGAGGAAAATCACTCGAATTCGACAGCTTGCGAATCGGTTGAGTGGGTGGTGAGTAAACTGGTGGCGTTTGTTGGGCTGCCAGAGACGACGTCTGGATAATCAGCACCAAGCCTAATGTAAAATGCAATCCATTGCGCATCGTGAACCTACCTTCGATTTGGGTTTTAGATACATTGTCATTAGGTATCGGTTGTATCACCCTGGTAAGGTTAATCGGTTCTGGAGAGTTTTCCGAAAATAGAGACTAGGCAAACTAGGTGAATTATTGCGATAGCTTGAGAGTGTCAAAAAGCTGGCCATCGAGGTTAAATGCTTTCAGTTGGACTTCTTTTCCGTTGATGTGGACCATGCAGAAATGGTGGCCTCGTCTGACACTGTGCGAGAAAAACGTTCTTTTGGGGCCGGGGGTTTCCAGCGATCCACCGCCGCCACCGGTGATCATGTAGATCGTGCCGTCGTTGTTGGCCTGAGCATCTTTGACGGGCCAGGTTCTCTCGTAGGAATGAATGTGGCCATTGAAAACGATGTTCACACTGTGTTTATCGTAGAGCTTGCACAAATCTCTGACTCGCAAGTCTCCCTGGGTTGAGCGATTGGTTTTCCAGAGATCCCCATAGTCATTTTCGTCCGACGAGTAGGCCGGGTGATGGTGGACCACAAATTTCCACTGAGCAGTGGATTTTCCAAGTGCTTCGTCCAGCCAATCGAACTGTTCGCTGCCTTTGCCGACCTTGCGATTGCTGTCGATCATGAAAAAGTGCGCGTTACCGTATTGGAACTCGTAGTAGT
This sequence comes from uncultured Pirellulaceae bacterium, assembly GCA_964583205.1. Lineage (GTDB taxonomy): Bacteria > Planctomycetota > Planctomycetia > Pirellulales > Pirellulaceae > CALMEE01. The sequence goes on from CAZOXC010000742.1 coordinate 1,127, forward strand.
ACTCTGGGTTGGGAAGCGAAACGTAATCAAAATAGTTGTCGGCGTTGACCTCGTGGTTGCCCAGGACCGGAAAAAATGGAACTCGGCTGATCAGCGATTCCATGGCTGGGAAGAACTCTTGAGTCCAATGTGAATCGTTGGTTCCGGTTCCGACCAGGTCACCCGGGTGAACGACAAAACTGGGGCGTTCGGCCCAGGCAAGTTCAGCAATCTGTTTGGCGACTTTGGGATTGCTTTGAGTATCACTGATCACGGCGAAGGCGTATGCCGTATCCGAGTCTGGAGCTGTTTGAAAGGTGCGGACATCGCTGATCGTCGATTCGCCATGTGAATTTTCCGCAGAGACACGATAAAAATATTGTGTGTTGGGTTTCAAATTGTTGATTTTCACCTCATGGATCAACTTTCCATCACTCGGTCCAGCTTGAGAATCACAGTCAGCGTTTTCGCCATATTGTACGGTCGCATTGGCGACATCACTGGTTTGGCTCATCACGGTAATGCTGTCGGTGGTCACATATTGCAGGTAGGGGCGGACGGCAAATTCCAATGGCTGCTGGCTGTCGGCGTTACGAGCATCCAGCCGAGTAATCGATTCTTGTCGGGCAAACTCCTGCTCGATCCACTTGGGCTTTGCCGCAAGTTCGTAAACTGCCACGTCGCGAATTCTCCCGGCGTGTGGAAAGAACTCGTCATCATCCCGGTAACAACCGATTGTGTAGGGCGCTTCCTCGGGGTAGAGAATAGCTCCGCCTTGTTCATCTGATTGTGCATCCAGTTCACCGTTGACGAACAGCCGCATCGTCTCGCCATCGTAAGAAGCGACGACCTGGTAGTACTTGCCCAGTTCATAAGCTGTTGATCCGGTGAGATAAGTCATATTTCCGTCACCATCGTCGGCTTCAGAAGTCGCGAGTCCGAAATAGAAATTCTCATTGTTATAACCAAGTACAAAACCGGTTTCCGCATCACGGTTGTCTTGCATCAGGCCAATGATTGACCCCCAACTCCGGCGTTGATCGATACTGACCCAGGCGGAAATCGTAAAATCTTTCTCCGGCAGCCAGCGACGGACGGAGCTGATGTCTTCGCTGATCAATATTTGTGACTTGGCACCATTGAGTTCGACTGAATTGTCGTCTCTTGACGTGATGAGCCGGAAGTCACCCTCGATGGCTGCGTTGGGGCCGATGCGAGCC
>CAZOXC010000743.1:0-2325 GCA_964583205.1 uncultured Pirellulaceae bacterium
CCCCAGGGATGTTCAAAAGTAATCAGGCGATAGGCGCTGATTCCGAATGCAAATAAATCGACCCGGTGGTCTGTTTCTCTTCGGCGAACGATTTCCGGCGACATGTATTGAGGAGTTCCGGTGCGGTTTCCCGGCTGGCGAAATTCAGGTTGATCCGGAACAGTCAAACCAAAGTCGATTAGCTTCAGCCACTTCATGTCACGATTGACGATGAAATTCCTGGGACAAACATCGCGGTGAATAAAACCGGCTTGATGGAGAGCGCTGATGGCTTCGGCCATTTGGCGGATAAACAGAAGTTTGACATCTTCCAGCTTGGCACTGCGTTCGTTAATCAACGAGTTCAGGCCAGGCCCATTGATATATTCCATCAGAATATATTCTTCGTCGTTGGTGGTATGTCCGAACTGGTAGGTTTCCACAATCCGTTCGTGGGACAACTGCAGGCCAATTTCGCCTTCTTCAGGTTTATCAAGTCCTTTGAAGCGAGATCGAAATTGCTGAGTTTTTTCGGAATCGAGGAACTTGATACCGACCATATCGCCAGACTGAATGTCGCGGGCGACGCGGAATTTGGACATCGTGCCTGAAAACGCGTGCCGTTCAAACTTGAGCCGACTACTGACATCAAAACGCTCCGTTTTGGTGCCGAACATCGACTTGAATTTGTTGATCAGGCTCATGGCTTCAAAGAGGGTGAACGATAATTCGAATCAATTATACGCCCGGATTCCGGGACGGCTGCATGAGACTGGCTATTCCAGATATGAATCGACGAGAAAAGGCTTTTATACCGGGCGTTACAGGCCGCAATAATCGATAATTCGGGCAATTTCGGTTTTGAGTTCCGGTCGTCGGACAATTCGGTCAACATAGCCGTGCTCCAGAAGAAATTCACTCGTCTGAAATCCTTCCGGCAATTCGATACGAATCGTGGCTTTGATTGTTCGAGGGCCTGCAAATCCGATTAGAGCCTTCGGTTCGGCAAACACGACGTCGCCCAGCGAGGCGAAACTGGCCGCCACTCCGCCCATCGTGGGGTTCGTCAGCACTGAAATAAACAGCCCGCCAGCCTGATCGTACTTGGCCAACGCGGCAGATACTTTGGCCATTTGCATGAGGGACAAAATTCCTTCGTGCATTCGAGCGCCACCACCTGACCCGCTTACAATGATCAGAGGCAGTTTTTGTTCGGCCGCTCGTTCAGCCAGCCGAGTCAGTCGTTCGCCCACGACCGAGCCCATACTGCCCATGATGAATGCCGAGTCAGTGACTCCAAAGGCAACTCGACGAGCTCGAATCATGCCGGTTCCGGTAATCGCGGCATCGGTCATCCCGGTTTTGCTCTGTTCTGCCTTCAGCCGATCGGCATAGGGCTTTTTGTCAGCAAATTCCAATGGATCGACTGGCGTGACATCCGCATCCCATTCTTCAAACGTGCCTTCATCGAGCAGTTGATTGATGCGAGTGCCGGCGGAAACGTAGTAGTGATAATCGCACTCGGGACAAATTCCCTGGCGACGGTCGATTTCCTTGCGAAAAATTGCCCGCTTGCAACCGGGACACGAGACCCACAGGCCAGCAGGAATTCCACGCTTTTTGCGACTGGGTGTTTCGTTAATTTGAGACTCTAGGCCGGACATCTGATTTTCCTGAATTCTCAGCGTATTCTACTACGAAATAAAATCCAACACGAGTGAGCTTTCCCCTGCGACTACCGATTAAACGGCAATTTTCGGCGTGTCGGGGACCCATTCCCAGCAACCTGACCGGCACTCGGCATCCCACAAATTTTCCAGAGCGACTTTTTCGTCGATCACACTTCGCAGCACTGAAGCGAAGGGTTCCGAAACCACCAGGGCCACATGTCCTTTTTTGTGTTTGCGACGAATCTTTTTAACCGTCTGCTCGGCACGAGTGCGAGCCTCTTCAATGGACTCGCCATCGGGCGGGCAAATCGTTTCCGGATTCTCCTGCCATTGTCGATAGACTTTGGGTTGATTCGCTTTGAGTTCATCAATCGACTTGCCGCTCCACAACCCACGATTCAAATTCCGCAGGTTCTCTTCGGTTTTCACCTTGATGTCACCGCTGCGTGAAATCTGTTCTGCAGTTTGCTGTACGGCCAGACAAGGTCCAGCATAAATCGCATCCAGCTCCATCTCGTCGATCTCGGACGCCATCTTTTCCACTTGCTGCGCACCCTCGCGGCACAATGGAACGTCCAGCGAACCCTTGATCCGATTTTGTTGATCAAGTTCGGTTGCGCCGGCCAGCACGAGCACCATTTTTAACATCTTGGTTTCTTCTCTTATTGCTTTCTCG
>CAZOXC010000744.1:0-2323 GCA_964583205.1 uncultured Pirellulaceae bacterium
GGAATAAGCTCCAGGCCGAAAAGAATGTCTCCAGTGACTGGAAACTGAATTCACAAGATGATCTGCGCAAAATCTCATTGAACCGTTTGGAACGAGAGTTGATGCGGATCCACGCTTCTGGCGAAACGGTTCCGCAAGATATGCAATTCCTGGCCGGAATTTATGATCTGAAATACGTCATGGTTTATCCCGAATCCGGTGATATCGTAATTGCTGGACCTGCTGGAAAATGGGAAATCGATCAGGAAGGCCGCGCCGTCAATTCCCAAACTGGGCGACCGGTTTTGCGACTGGACGATTTGGTAGTTTGCCTGCGAAATGCCTGGGAAGGCGATGGAACTTTCGGATGCTCGATTGAACCTCGAGCTGAAAACTTGACCGGCGTCAAAACTTTTCTGGACTCAACCAAACTCAAAGGCAAAGCTTGGAGCGATAAGTTGCGAGAGTTGATGGGTCAACAGGATATCATCGTGCATGGTATTGATGCTCGAAGTCATGCCGGCCAGGTGATCGTTGAGGCGGATTACCGAATGAAACTTCTGGGAATGGGTCTGGAAGAGACCATCAACGAAGTGCCCAGTTATCTGGACCGAGTCACAGCGGACGATGAAGGTAACTTGCCCCCAATGGACGTGGTGCGTTGGTGGTTCACCATGAATTACGAGGGCATCGCCTCGGACGAACAAGGCGAGCTGTTCGAACTGCGTGGACAGGGCGTTAAAGTACTGAGCGAAACTGAATTTCTCAATGAACAAGGTGAGCGAGTCCACACAGGCAAAGCCGTGGGTCCTACCTTGGAATTTGCGACTGATTTTACAGAACATTTCGGCAAACTGGCTCAGAAGTATTCTGTTTACGGCGAGCTGGAAAATGTTTTCGATCTTTCGCTGGCCGCTAACTTGATTCGCCAAAAGAATCTGGCGAACAAAATTAATTGGACACCGACTTATTTTGCGTCGCCGAACTCCTCGACCGATTTCGCTTATCAAGTTTCGCTTGATCAGACTCCAGAAATGGTTGATACGGTTATGAATGAACGCACATTTCGACAAACCGTCGGCTCGCAGCGATTGATTCACCGAATACTGGGTGTCAGTGGCGGTGTCGAGTTTGATTCGAACCCGTTGACGTCCAAGGTGCAGGTTGACGAGACCATGGAATCCGTCGATCAATACGGCGATTCGGACATCTGGAATCGCTAAACCAGAGAATTCAGCAACCAGCCCGGTTTATTCCGGGCTTTTTTTATGCCAGCTGCGTATAGATTTAGCTGCTCGGGCCGTTGGTTAAAGTTCTGAGTTCGAGTAAATTCAAGGAAACAAAAACTTATCATGGAGAACTTAAATGTTTAATACCTCAACGATCCTGGGGATCGCTGCCAGTGTGTTTGTTGTTGCATCGGTTGTATCTGTAAACGCACAAGATGAAATGGTGCCCGCCAGCGATGCCAAAGTGACTCATCAAGTCTATTTTGATATTGAAATTGATGGTGAAGAAGTTGGGCGAGTAGTTTTTGGGTTGTTCGGTGACGATGCACCCAAGACTGTCGAGAATTTCCGTGCCCTCTGCACTGGCGAAAAAGGTGATGGCGACAGCGGAAAGCCTCTGCACTACAAAGGTTGTGTGTTCCATCGAATTATTCCGGACTTCATGTGCCAGGGTGGTGACTTTACCATGGGCAACGGTTCCGGCGGCGAAAGTATTTACGGTGAAAAATTTGAAGACGAAGAGTTTAAAATCTCTCATGATACTGGGGGAGTTCTGAGTATGGCTAACGCCGGACCAGACACCAACGGTTCGCAGTTTTTCATTACCACCGCCAAGACTGGCTGGTTGGACGGCAAGCATGTGGTTTTCGGCCGAGTGATAAAAGGTATGGATATCGTTGATACGATGGAATCCAAAGGTACTCGAAGTGGCACCACGACAGCAGCAGTCTCCATCAAAGATTGTGGCGAAATCGAACTCGATATGAGCGAGGAAGAAAAGGCCGAAGGATCTGGTGGATCTGGTGCACGGGAAGCAACTGGCGGTTCCGGTGCCAGAAAGAAAACAGAAGGTTCGGGCAAAAAAAACAACTAGCGTTTGCCGCGTTGAACCAATAAAAGAGGCTTCCCGATTGGGAAGCCTTTTTTTACGTATCCAGCTTGATTGCAAGCGTTGTCTCAATATTGAATATCGAGCACTTTGTATTTCATGGTCCCCTTGGGAACTTCGATTTCTGCAGTCTCACCGACCTTTTTTCCCAGCAAGCCTTGGCCCAGTGGACTGGTGATCAGAAATTTTCCGTTGTCGTAGTCTTCTTCACCGGCGCCGACCAAAG
>CAZOXC010000745.1:0-2322 GCA_964583205.1 uncultured Pirellulaceae bacterium
CGGATAACGACATTGGTAAACCGGTCTTAAGCAGATCCGTTGGTCGGTAACCACCGGGTCCCATCACCATCAAATTTGTCTGGTAGCCGATTGGCGTCAAGAAGGCCAGCGAGGCCGCCAGACAGATGGCAATAATAAATGGTCGAGCGTTGCATTCAGCCGCAATGGCCGTATTGACTGCGATCGGATACATCAGGGCGGCGACCGCATTATTCGAAATCATTTCGGTCATCAACATGGTCAAAATGTAAATCGCAATCAGTAGCGCCAAGTGATTCTGGTTGCCAATCCAGGCAACAATCGTTTCGGCGATGGTTTGGGCGGCTCCGCTGCGTTCCAGAGAAAGTCCGATGCCCAGCGCACAGGCAATCGTGATCAGAATACTGATATCGATTGCGCCTCGGGCATCCACCATCCGCATGCACCCGGTCATCACCAGCAATGCCAATGCGCAAAGCGACACGATCGCCGGCGAGCCCAATGCGGTGTCGCTGCCGATGCCGATAAAATTGGTAAGTACCAGCCATGCCAACAGCCCCAGAAAGATCACCAAAGCCAATGGTCTCTTGCGATGGGCCATTGGTTCGCTGGTTCCAGCGCTGCTGACAAGATAGAACTCTTTGTTGTTCCGATGCTGCTCGACAAAGTTCTTGTGGGTTTGCAATAAAAGCGTATCACCGGCTTGCAGCTGAATCCTTCCGATCTTGGTCGAGACCTGCTCACCATTGCGATGCACGGCGACCACTGCAGAATCGTAGCGTTGTCGGAAGTTGATGGAGCGGATATTGGAACGGATTAAGGGCGAAGTCGGCGACAAAACCACTTCAACCAACTCGCGCTGTTTACCCAGAAGTTTTTCAAGCTCTGGATCTGTTTCCGCAGGCTTGAGCCCCTCGATCTTTTTTAAATCTACGATGTTGTCGACATCGCCACTGAAAACCAGTCGATCGCCTTCTTCAACAATGTCATCAGGCGCAACTGGCGTGATCACGAAACCCGAACGGTCGATTTCGATCAGAAACAGGCCGGGCAACTGCCTCAATCCGGCGGACTTGATGTTTTTTCCGATGTACGGGCAATTGGGCTCCACCTGCATCTCGACGATGTACTCGCGGCGCTGGTCATCGACGACTCCCGCCACACCTTCTCGATATGGAAGTAATTTGGGAACGACCAGGAGCAGAACGATGCCACCCACCAGGGCTACCGGCAAACCGACTCGGCCCAACTCGAATAAGGGCATTGGTGACAGATCGGTTGCTCGATGTGCAATGGTATCAAGTTCGCTCTTTAGTACTGCAAGCTTCTCTGGGTCCTTTTCCAATGCAATTTGCGCTGACAGGTTGTCCTGCTCAAGTTTGAACTCGCGCGAACTATTTTGCAGCTCGGCCTGGACCACCAGCGTTGTACTGGTACCGATCAAGGTACAAACGCCACCCAGAATCGCCAGATAGCTCACGGGAATCAGCATCTTCGAAGGCGCGACGTCTTTGAGGCGGCACCATTTGCTGACCACCGGTGCCATCATCGCCACCACAGCGGTATTGAGTAGAAAAGCCGAACTGCCGATCAGCGCCAGAGCCAGTCGACGCAGAGCCTGGCCTTCGGTTTCTGCTTTGCCCAGTAACAGACGCCCGATCCAGTCCAGAACGCCGGACTTGTTTAATGCAGCAGAAATCGCCAACAGGCTCCCGATGGTGATGACCGCCGGGTGGGCAAAACCTCTCAGAGCTTCTTTCGGAGTCAGGATGCCGGTCATCGTGACCACCACCAATCCCGTCAGAAACGCCAACTCCAACGGCGTGTTTCGACGGATATTGATCACGGCAAATACCGAGATCGTTGTGATGATCGCTATCCAGGCTTGGAGGTCCATATTGGTTGTTTAATTCTACTGCTGGTTTTTGATCATTGTGACTTACGACAAAGGCGGTACAAGGCGATCAACGCGATTCAACGCGCCAAACCCTAATCTTCCCGCCTTTTTTCTGATCGGACAGATCGGTCTGGCTAATTGAAAATCCTTATGTAAACCATCAGGTTTGTCTAACTGGGTAAGCTTATGGCACCGATAAACTGCCTATCATCTAGTCGATGAGGCGGTTTTCAAACGAGTGAGAGACGTTTGAAATTCGTTGTACAATTTGTTTCTATGCGACAAGGGATTGGCGCATTCGGAGCCGAAAGCTGATGGACTGTCCCCGCTGTTTGTTGTCTCAGGCGATTGCCTTGTTTGTGTTGATGGGCTTCGCGGCGTTTGTAGACGCTCGCGAGCCCCTGGAAAATTGGAACCAGGGCCAGTCGTCCTGGGCTAACCAGTTT
>CAZOXC010000746.1:0-2322 GCA_964583205.1 uncultured Pirellulaceae bacterium
CTGGATGACGCACACTCACACGATGCGGTGGCACGCTCATTACCATACCGAGGGGAGCGGTCACCTTTACCAGGGTCGCTTCAAGACATTTCCGATCGAAGACTCTGGCGTGTGACGCCTGCGTCTCTTCTTCGTCATAAAGTCTCCTTGCCAAGTCGGCTCTGTTGACTCTCATATCACATGGAACCAATTTTGGGGAGCACGCCAAATTCGCTTGAGCAATTCATGGCATTCAATGCTTGAGTTATTGAACTGACGCAGTTTGAATCAGGCGAATCGCGCCACCTCCAGAAATTCTTGAAACAACCAAGGAGTGTTTGGGTAGACATAGTTGTTGGTTTATGTAACCATATTGATATCGGAGCCGCGGGGCCGTTTTTTGTGCCACCGCCCGATCTTAACTTAATAGGCTTTTTTGCCGCTATTTCAAGTTTTGATCCTTCTGGGCTCGTCCTCCGCCAATTCATGCTGAGACGCATTCAAGACTTGAACTGGAGTTTTAAATGAAAACACTGGTTTGCGCGATCGCGATTCTGTTACTCGGTTTACCTGTCCCTATGGCCCATTGCCAGGAATTAGAAAAGGGTCCTAACTCGCAATTGTTCAAGATGCTTGACGGCAACCGGGATGGACAACTCGATCCATATGAAACGCTCGATGTCCTGATTCAGGTTCAGGCTCAGCTCGATGGGCAGAAGCTGACCGCACGTCGAATCGAGTCGCTCCTAAAGGATCAAGCTGATAGCGAGCGCGAAGAGATTTCCGAAATGCTCAAAGACATGGACCGCAATGGCGACGGCAAGACGACGCTCGATGAGATGGATGAAGATTCTCGCGAAATCGCGCAGATGTTGGACAAAAACAATGACGGTACGATTAGTGTGGAAGAAGCGTCATTTTTCGAAATGAGTGAAGAGTTCTTTATGAGCTCGGAAGATATTCAAGAACAAGTGAATGGTGTTTTTGCTGAATTTGACAAAGACAAAGATGGTCACCTGACCAAAAACGAGGCGACTAACGAAGAGTTTTCCTGGAGCCAAATGAGTGAAGGCGACTCGAATGGCGATGGCAGAGTCACCAAAGCTGAGATGACTGCGTTTCTGGCCGCCGACAACCAGAAAGCGGTTTTCAAGATCAATAGTAATACTGCCGTGATGACAGGAGTGATTAACTCGGACACTCCAGCGGCGGTCCTGCGTCTGATTCACGAGCATCCGAAAGTACGCACCATAGAAATGGAAAACGTACCCGGTTCCATTGACGACGAAGCCAACCTTCGAGCCGCTCGCTACGTTCGCAAGTTCGGATTCACGACTGTCATCAAGTACAATGGCAGCGTCGCGTCAGGCGGAACGGATTTCTTTTTGGCTGGGCAAAAACGAATCGTTGAAAAGGGTGGCAAGCTCGGCATTCACTCTTGGGGAGGCCCTGGATTCCAAGGCAAGGATGTTCCCAAAGACAATCCACAACACCAGCTGTACCTGAAATACTACGAGGAAATCGGGATTCCTGCTGAATTTTATTGGCGAACGTTGGAAGCCGCGCCCGCCAACGACATCCACTGGATGACCGAAAAAGAAATCGAACAATTTCATGTTCGTACGAATGAATAGCAAGAGAGTGATGCTGCGAGGCCGTTGGAAAATCAGGCCGATAAAAAAGGAGCAACCCCAGGAAGAAACGCCTTAATTATGATGAATTCAAAACCTCGTGTTCGTAGTACCGGCTTTAGCCGGACTCCACAAACTTTCCGCCTTAAATCCGTTCTACACATGGTGGTGCTACAGACGGCATTGGTCGTTGGCTGTGCCATCGGTTCGCTTTCTGCCGCACCGGTTCCCCCTCAACAGGATCAACAACAAGAGGAAACCAAGCTCACCGGCGAAGCCAAAATGATGATGTCGTTACTTGACGTGAACGACAATGGCCAACTGGAAGCAAGTGAACTGAAAGGCGACGCCAAAGAAATGTTGGGCGGGCTCGATGCCAACCAGGACGGAGTTATCACGTCGAAAGAGTTAAGCATCGTCTCCGGAAGAAAAGTTGATGTCCACTCCAAACTCGTTGCGATTGATACGCACAAGAACCCACATCGAATTGTCGAACTGCCAGATGCGTTGCATCGCGGCTTGAATCGACACTTTGTTCGCTACACCAATGTGCTGGCCCCCAACGGAAAACCGATCCACTTGTTGGCGATGGACGGTTGGTCGGTGGATCGCATATTGCGAGCCCGTAAAGTGCTCGAGCATTTTTTGACGGATGTTCCTGACCGGCAATGGGGTGACAAAACAGCTTTGGCCAACGCAATGGCTGACAATC
>CAZOXC010000747.1:0-2318 GCA_964583205.1 uncultured Pirellulaceae bacterium
GAAACATCCCAATCAAATTCCTTGTTCGCCGACGTGACCATCTGAATCACAAGCTGCTTGCGATCCATTTCCATCATGCCGGGTTTTCCAAGCTCGCCACTAACAAAGGTCGACAGCTTTTGCTGGTCATAATCAATGTCTGAAGCATTCAGCAAGTCACCATAGAATTTGGTCATCGATTCTGATTCACGCTGAATGTGACCATCCATCAACAGACCCTCGGTGGCTTCACGCAGAGCACCCATAAAGTGTTCGGCGTCCGCATCCACGAACTTTTCAAACTCGTCGTCTTCCGGGAATAATCGCAAGACTTTATCGGCCATCACTTCACCCGCTCGATCTTCATAGACCGGCCTGACAAAGTCGGCTCGCCACTTGATCATGCCATGATGGTGACACCCCATGCAGCTGATCCCGTTAACGATCAACGGAGTACCCGAGTGACGGTTGCGGTCATGGACAACATCCAGCGGACCGGCATCGATTCGTTGATCCTTGCCATCGACCAGCATGTAGGCCTGCAAACCATTGGGAAGGGCGTAGATAATTTCTCCGCCATCGTGTTCGAACGCGCCTGTCTGATGGCCTTCGAATTGTTCGAATTCAGGCCCCAGTGGACTTCGAGTAAAGTCGCCCAAACGATCAGCAGCACCCTCGGGCAGAATGTCATAGCTCTTCCAGAAGAAGCGTGCACCGTTGGTGGGCGAATGACGCTCGACCATGCGGTTTTGATCTGAAACACCACTGACTCTGCCATCAAAGGCGGCTCGCATCAAACTGTTGTCCACAAAGTTTTTGTAGATATCAACGCCCAGGTCGGCTTCCAGAGCCTTGGCATTCTTCGGAATATTCAACAAGTCATGATAGAGCGGTGGACGCGATGCGTAATAGGCAAACCAGTCGCCACGCATGTAGGGAATCTTGGTTCCCAACATGTTGTAAACTCGCTGACCCACTCGGCCAGCACTTCCCGTGGCCTTCATGCCGTAAGGGTAGCGACCCATCATGCGTTCCCAATGCCAACTGGTCCAACCATAGTCACGCAAGTCAATCGCCATCAGCGTTCCATAGCCCTCATCGACAATCCGCGGAACGACGATTGAAGGTTTCGTCGAGAGACTGTTGATCAATTTGGAAACAGCCGCTCTGTAATAGCGAAAATCTTCGTCGGTAACAGGACTCAGACCCTCGGTGTGGTTCCACAAGTGATATAGAGAAAAGTATCGCATGTACTGGATATCGTCTTCATCCATCACTCGCAAATCTTCGTCGATCAATTCCAGGATCGTTTGCTCGCCCACAAACTCACGACTTTTGCGTTGAGCTTCGGGGAAATAGGCGCCGTCTGAAATCCATCGCTTGATCGTGTCTTTTTGTTCGTCACTCATCTGCGGCATTTGGTCTGGCGGCATTTGCCCTGTTGAGGCATTGATGCGAGCCCAAATCCGGGAGGCGTCATGATCTCCGGGAACCAGAAACGGCTGATCGCTGCGACCGTTGGGTAGCAGCAAACCAGCGCGGTCCGTTACGTCCAAAGAAGGAAACTCGGATCCATCTCCATGACATCCCTTGCAGTAGTCATTGAGAATCTCGGTGGCCTGAGTCGCCAGTTCTTCATCAAATTCCTGGCCGATGACATTCATGGCCGAATACATCCCGGCCATAAAGCTGATTGCCAGAATCAAATGTTTCGTTTTTATGCGTATGCTAGTCATGTTCCCGTCGTCTTTCTCCTATCGAATATTTGCCTTGGCAATTTTAGCTCAAGGCGCTCTCATCGAGAGTCATTTTGAGTTATGAAACGATACAATTTCAACTATCTTCCGTGACAAACTTTTCACGCGAAATTTATTGCCGAAAACGGAAGGATTGGCTTGCTCAGCGAAAACCGAGCCCGAGTCCGGCCAGAAATTCCCAAAATTGCCGGATTTTCCGAGATTTTCGCCGTTTCTCGAGCACCCCAGGTCGATCCCAGCCTGACAATTTATTGGTGCTTTTCACCTCAATTCTGGGCTTTCGAGCTCTCTTCGCAAGCAAAAAATCACTATCCCAATTTTTTTTGCTCATCGATTCCAGAGATTCTGGCACGTTTCGATCACCTCCATCGCTAGGCCTGATATCTCAATCACGAACCTTTGAACCATCTATTCAGGCAAAATCATGAAGACATTCGTTTCAGCCGCGACAGTTTTCACAGCACTGGCCATATTATTAGCGAGTTATGTCGCCCCACTTGCCGCTCAGGACAAGTACGCGGTTTTGATCGGAGTCGAATCGTAAAACGAAGAATTCTTCTCGCCGCTGGACTACTCCGAGGA
>CAZOXC010000748.1:0-2312 GCA_964583205.1 uncultured Pirellulaceae bacterium
ATATGCAATCCAGCGACTCGGCGATTGATTTGACATTGATTCGAGGTGGCGAGACTTTGGAAATTGAATCCGGATTGAGATCGGTTGATGGCTCGGTGGATGGTTTTGACGCCTTCGCCTATTTTCACGGCACGCATGCTGGGGCGCACTTTCAAAAGTGTTCAACTTGCCATGCTGGATCGAGTGATTCGGGCGTCGGGAGTGATGACCTTGAAGACTTGTCCAACTACGAGTTGTTTCACCATGCAACCGCCACAGCCGGCGCGGAAAATTGCTCGAACTGCCATGTGCAGAACATTGTGCCATTGCACTTTGTTCCTTCACAGAATTAATTCAAGCGAAATTAATCACGCGGCACTAGTTTAAGCAGCACTAGTTCAAGCAGCGTTGAGCCGGACGAATTGAAATTCGATCCGGCTCGGCTCTAGATTATGGAGCCGTTTCGTTGGCCGTTGAATAAATTCAAACTGTCGCGTTAGACTTAATTATCCGGCGGCCGCTTCCAGTTCCAGATGTTTGGCCAAATCAGTATCGAGTTTCAGGGCGGCCGCAAATTTGTCAAGGAAGTCACGCTCTTTTGGGTTGCTCCCGTCAGCCACGATCAATGAACCGAGGTAGGCTTCGACTGCCGATTGTGGCGTCTTGGCTTCCGCCGCAAGTGCTTCGATGTCCAATGGTTTCTGAACCTCGCCCAACAGCAGGCTGGCCATTTGCGATTCGAGTCCCGCTTGTTTGATTTGTTCGACGATCAGTTTTTCTTCTTCGGCATCGATCTTGCCATCGGCTTTAGCGGCGTTGATCATCGAGCGGATCACCAACAAGCTGCGTTCTTCGGCAGCAGTACCGTCGAGGTTCTCGATCGAGAAGCCGCCTTCTTCGATTCCTTTTTGCTCGCGATATTTTTCATAGGCCTTGTAACCAAGTGCGCCCAGTGCCGCGACCGATCCGATCTTGAGCGCAGGCAGGGCAAGTTTGCGGCCGGTTTTGGTTCCCAGGATCAAAGCCAGAACGCCTGTAGCTGCAGCGCCTTTGGCAATGTTCCCCTTCATTTGATCTCGAGCTTCACTGTCTTCGCTCACGCCCAGTGTGTCGGCGGCCAAATCCAGTCCTTGATCCGCAAGGTCTTTTCCTTTCAGCGCCAATTCGCGACCCTTGGACGCCAGTTGCTTGCCGGAATTCAGAAGTTGTTCGAGTAATTGTTGAGCATCCATCAGTGATCCTTTGTTGTTGTTGGAATGGGAGGGCAACCAGATAAGACGCCCCATTATTGAAAGTTGCCAATGCCTGAGAAAGACGGGGTCGAAAATTCACAGTACTGGCGGCAATTCACGTCAAAACAATCAAACGGACACTCGTGTTTGTCCCCTTGAATCGTTTACTATGTGAAGTCCCGCCAGGTTAGAAATCGAATCAGAATTCAATCTTGTTAAGTTAAACCAATGCCTTCCCAACTTCCCAGTTTGTCGATTCCCGTCACGATCCTTGCCGCGATTGTTGTCAGTTTGAGTCTCGCGCCGGCAACTGCTGCGTTCACCCAGGAAGCCTCGCAAGAAACTGTGCAGGAATTGAATGCAAGTTCAATATTCGAAGAGGCATACCAAGAAGCCGTTTCAAGTGACAAATTCACATTGTTGATCGTTGGTGGTTTAGCAAAAAGTCAGTTTCGACTGGGTGAACTGCCGGCCGCGATCGATTCCATCGAGCTGTATTATTCGGATCGAGTTTGGACCGATGGTAATCAGAGCTACTACTCACACAGTTTGTGGGACTGGTTTTATCAAAATACGGATGTCGAAGATTACGGCCGGCTGGTCGAATTTCTGGATGGCGTAGTTGTGCGCTTGAAACCAAACCAGGATGGTATCGTCGATGCGATTGATCGAGTCAGGGCAAACATGATTGCTCGGTCGCTGGCCAGAGATAAACCAGAAATCGCTTACGAAGTTCTTGCTTCGTTGAGTCAGGACGCGGCTTTTCTGGATTTAAATGACAGTCAGCAACCCGCCTATCACCCGACGGTTATCGCCAACTATTACTTCGTCAATTACTACTTGAAGAATCGCGATGTTGCTCGAGCGATTGCTACGATCAGCGAATTCACCAAAGAATCGGCGCGGCAGGCCATTTTGAAAAAGATCGATCAAGAATACTCGTCTGTGGATCCACGTCTGGCCGCGCTGATGGAAAGTCTGCCTGAAGAAGAGCAGGAGCAACTTGACGACAACCAGTTTTATTCGGCAATCGAAAGTGGCCTTGTCGAGTTGGCGAGTCGCGAGCTGGAGCGAATGCGGCAACAGGACCCGGACGAACAA
>CAZOXC010000749.1:0-2310 GCA_964583205.1 uncultured Pirellulaceae bacterium
GGGTGTGGCGAAGCAAGCGGAAAAGGTTGACTTTTAAATACTCACAGGCAGCGACCGCCGCCCGAAAGCAAATCGCCTATCGCAGCGTTTCGAATTCCAGCAAAATCTGGCCTGAGTTCTTTTCGAATCGATTGAAAACTCTTACTTGATTGTCCAACGCTCGGCTCAGGTTCTCATCTGCCAGAATTCGGCTGTTAGCCTGAGACTCGATTGCCCCAAGCTGATTATTGGGAATGTTGATGGTCACTCGATAGACGAAGGTAATTTCTTTGCTGCCTTCCTGATGTTCAATTTTCTGCAGCCTGATACCTTCGGCGATTCGTTCCGGCAATGTCCTGGATTTCTCCGCGACATGCTCGGCAACTCGTTGATCAACCGTTTGCGACACCGCAGAATTCACGACGCGGCGACCGACAAAAAAGCCGGCGACAACGCACACCAGAATTATCGCCAAGAGTGCCTTTTTCATTCCTTAACCTGCTCTATTCCTGCTCTTTGAATACGTTATACCAGGCCGTCATCGCTCGCGGCACAACCTGAGGCGAGAAGATAAACCAGTCCTCAAATTTCCCCTTGAGTTTGAATTCACTGGCTGCTTCTTCGACTGACAACTCGCGATCGAACATTCCCTTGGCTTCGTCTTCGACGTAATGCAGAAACTCTTGATACAACTTGAGATCTTCAACACTGGCAACCGGCCCGTGACCGGGAACGTAAGTCGTGTCCTTTTCTGAAACCAGGGCAGCCACGTCTTTGTGCAATTGTTCTGGAATCGAGTCCGAGTAATTCGGGATCATGCGGTTAAAGAACAAATCTCCACAATAGACAATGTGCGGATCCACAACTTCAATCGTTACATCGCTGGGCGTATGACCGGAACGAGGAACAATATTCACTTTGGTTCCGCCCAAGTCCAGTTCCGTCGTTTCTTCATGCGACACATATTCAACCGCCGGGTACTCAGGGTTTTCGGAATTGCTGCGGCTTTTTTCCAACAATTCAAAAGTTGGTTTAGTCAGCCAGACAGTGGGTTCATTGTCGTCTTCAAAATAGCCGCTGGCACCCGCCGTATGGTCGCCATGAAAATGGGTCGAAATGACATCGGTGGGTCGCTTACCGCAAAGCTTCAGAGCTTGATCCGACAACCACTTGGCTCCTTTGTTGTTCATGAACGACTCAACAGCCAGCACTCGGTCATCACCAACCACCAACCCGCCGTTACAGACAGTAGTAAAGTCGCGAGTATCAAAAGGCGTGGAGATCACAGCGTAAAACTTGTCGTTGATTTTCTGCAGTGCTCCCCATTTTTCCTGGGCGACAATATTATCATCTTGAAACGAAAACACTTGCCGAGTCATTCCCGGGCACAGAGCAGCTAAACCGAATACATAGGCTCCGCAAGAACCAGATTGAGCCAGAAATTTTCGCCGAGACACTTGATGTGGTTTCATATTACCAATCCCAATTTGGATATCGTTGATGCTGAACGCAACCGTAAGATTAGCAGAATTCATATCGCTTCAACAGTCGCTCAGCTCAGGAATGCGTGGTGTTTTACACACTACGAAAAAGGCCCTTCCAGAATCTGGAAGGGCCTGTGGTTACTCAATTGAGTAGTCGTTCTGGCGTCTCAACTTTTTACTTGAGCACCTGGATGCCGACGAACACGCTGTTGGAATCGTAATCGACATCAACGCCACCAATATCCAGATCCAATGCTTCGAAGTAGCGGTACTCCACAAAAATTTTGTTGCGAGCACTTATTTGTCTTTCCAAACCGAAAATGAACTGGTAAGCAAACCCGATGTCATCATCGTTAACGGAGATAGGCGGGCTTATATCCGCATCAACTAACGACGCCCCGATACCTGCACCAACATATCCGTTCCAATCATTGATTTGAGCCACATCAAACAACAAGTTGCTCATCAACGAGTAGGATTTCAAACCACCTGTCACAGGTGTTTGCCCTACAAAGTCAAACGAATTGTGGCGAGAAGAAAATTCAAGTTCCCAACGGGTGTTGCAGTTAATTCGGTGCCCAAATGCCGAGCCGTGTCCCCAGCCTTCGCTGAATTCAGCATCGACGCCACTGACATCTGCATCATTCCAACCAACGAAGAAACGATAGTAATCTTCCTTGCCTCCACGACCGAATCCGTTGTTGCCTCCGCAACCATTGAAGTAGCTTGAGCCGCAACCCGAATCACAACCGCAACCTGAGCCGCAACCTGAGCCGCAACCCGAATCACAACCACAACCTGAGCCGCAACCCGTATTGCATCCTGTATTACATCCTGTATTACAGCC
>CAZOXC010000750.1:0-2308 GCA_964583205.1 uncultured Pirellulaceae bacterium
CTAACGAGGAACCTTGCCGTCGCCTGCGCAGATCAATATTTGTTGTGCAGGACATTCGGGCTGGTGAAATGTTCAACCAGTCGAATTTGCGGTCAATCCGGCCTGGCAGCGGTTTGCCCAGCGTGCATTTGGATGAAGTTCAAGGTCGCGTTGCCAAAGTGAACTTGAGCCGTGGCACTCCGTTGTCATGGGACCATATTCAATAGACGGTTGTTTGCTATCAATTCCAGCAAAGCAATTGCGCTTGGAATATGGGAAGCTCGATAATCGCGACCGTCAAACTGCCAGCACTTGGAATTTGTCTCCGAAAACCGGGAGAGCAATTTCGTCGGTTGATTGATCTTGGAGAATAGGTCGACCGGCGATAAATTGGTCGCTGATCAAGCTAAATTGACAGCATGGATGCTGGAAGACTTACCTTATGAAGCAATTGGGACGAGCGCTACGGATGGCGCTGAAATACCGTTTTTCACTAATCGGATCGATCATTTGTTCGGTTCTGGTCGCAATCATGTGGGGCGCCAACATTGGTGCTGTCTACCCTTTGATTGAAGTCGTTTTCAACAACAACTCGATCGCAGAGTGGAATCAGGATCGCCTGGTCACATCGCAAGCCGCTGCCGCCGAAGCCTCGACTTCGATTGTTACTCTGCAGGCTGCACTGGAATCCGATGCAGCTTCAGCCAATTCAATCCGGAGTGAAATAAGTACTTTGGAGTCCCGCCGCGAAGCTGAGCTCGCGCGAGTTTCTCAGTCCGAGTACTTGCAGCCGATTATCGAAAAATACGCGCCCTCGACACGATTCGGCGCCTTGGTGTGGATCACTGCTTTTCTGATTACCGGAACTCTAATCCGTGGTTCGGCGTTGATGGGAAGTTTGGTTCTGGTTGCGCGAATTGGACAGAGGACGATGCTCGACATTCAGAATGTCCTGTTCCGTAAATCGCTGACGATGAAAAAGGGTGACCTGGAACTCAAAGGCGCTGGCGATCTGATCAGCCGAATCCGGGGCGAAACTAACCAGATTTCGAATTCCATAATCACGATTTACGGACGGACGATTCGCGAGCCACTGAAGATGGCAGCCTGCTTGGGTTGCGCCGCCTTTGTGAACTGGCGACTGCTGGTTTTTTCGCTTCTGGTGTTTCCAATCGCAGTGATCTTCATGTTGAAGATTGCAAAATGGACCAAGCGAGCAAACAAAAAAGCGATCGAAGAATCAGCCAAGTTGTTGGGACGTTTATTCCAGTCAATCACCTATCGCCCAGCGGTCAAAGCATTTGCGATGGAGTCATTTGAGCGAATGCGATTTAAACAAACGGCTCGAGTCGTCTACCAAAAGTCGATGCGGATTGCGGCATTCAATGCACTTGCTCGTTGTAACAACGAACTGGTGGGCGTGTTTATCATCTCGCTGACTCTGCTGGCCGGCGGCTATCTGGTAATCAATCAACAGACGCATTTGCTGGGCATCAAGCTGTGTGATACACCGATGGGCTCGGCTGAAATCATGACCTTCTTCGCGTTTTTGATCGGTGTTTCTGATCCGTTGCGAAAAATGGGCAACGTATTTAATCAAATCCAGGCTGGTGCCGTTGCGTCCGAGCGAATTTTTCCCCTGTACGACTTCAAAGCTGAAATTTCCAATCCGCAGGACCCACTGAATTTTCCACTTGCCGCGCCAGGCATCGAATTCAAAGATGTCCACTTCAGTTATGAGGCGGGGACTCCGATCCTCAAAGGACTTTCGTTCACGGTCGAGCCGGGTACTTCACTGGCAGTGGTTGGCGCCAATGGTTCGGGCAAGAGCACGATGATCAATTTGTTGCCCCGTTTCTATGATGCGGGCTCCGGCCAGGTTTTGATCAATGGGATCGAAGCTCAAAAATACCGACTAAAAGAAATGCGCCGCAGCATTGGTTATGTGACTCAGCAAGCCATGTTGTTCAACGACACGATCGCCGAAAATATCAAGTACGGTTCGCCGAAAGCCGAACGAATAGACGTTGTTCGAGCGGCAAAAAAAGCTCACGCCGATACTTTCATCGAAGCGATGAAAGATTCTTACGACAGCGAGATCGGCGAACATGGTGATACGTTGTCCGGTGGTCAGCGGCAACGACTGACTCTGGCTCGAGTCATTCTGAAGGATCCTTCGATCCTGCTGTTGGACGAAGCGACCAGCCAGATTGATCCAGAGAGTGAACAGTTGATTCACAATTCGTTGGCCGAGTTCATTGAAAACCGAACAACAATCATTGTTACCCATCGCCTGTCGACGCTGGATCTGGTCGACAAAATTCTGGTT
>CAZOXC010000751.1:0-2306 GCA_964583205.1 uncultured Pirellulaceae bacterium
CCAATGTCCTTACCATCATCGCACGCGATCAACACTGCGACAGGTGCACGAGTCGTAGGGCGATACGCTTTCTCTGGCGATTCGCTCTCTGTATTCCCAGACTTGGAGGAAGCATTTACCGCCGCTTGTTTGCGAAGTTCCGCTTGCATCCGTTCGACTTCTTCGTTTGACTCAAGTTGCGTGGCTGGTGGGGCATCATCATTCATGGGGTCAGTCTGATTGTTG
Source organism: uncultured Pirellulaceae bacterium (assembly GCA_964583205.1). Classification (GTDB taxonomy): domain Bacteria; phylum Planctomycetota; class Planctomycetia; order Pirellulales; family Pirellulaceae; genus CALMEE01. The sequence goes on from CAZOXC010000751.1 coordinate 226, forward strand.
GCGAGATGATTTCGCAGTTTCAGTAAAAAGGCGTCTGGTTGGACTGCGGATGCAACGCGTGAGGCATTGTCATCGGATTCCAACATCGCGGCAAGCAGCAACGATTCGTGACGCTGATGTAGTCCGAGCATGGCTCTACGAACAAGCGATTCATTCATCAATCAGTCCTGCAGCTTCTTCTCGCATACGCCGCAAGACTCGTGATTTTGCCAGTAGCACCGAATTCAAGGAGACACCAAGCTCCTCGGCAACTGCGGCAGGCGGCTGATTGTCGATCGCATATCGTTGGAACGCCTGCCAAGTGATTTCTTTGAAATCGCCTTTGACTACTTGAACGATCTGTTCCAGCACAACACGGTCATGCTCCTCGTCCCATTTTTGGGACGCGATGCTGGTCGGATCTGCTAGTTCACCTAATTGTTCTTCAACCGAACGCCCCGACTCATCCAATTGTTTAAACTTCTTTGACTTTCGCAGTGCGATGCGGAGTTGATTTACCGTGATCCCACGGAGCCAGGATCGAAAGGAACCAGTGCGCTGGCGTTGGAAGCGAGGCAATTCTCGCATCAGCACCATTATCACATCTTGTGAGACATCATCAGCCTGAGAAGCAAGAGCGGGGTATCTGCGAATCACACCGTCAATGAACGGGCGATAGACAAGCAGGAGTCTTTGCCAATCGCTGTCAGCACCGTCACCAGCGAGCCGTTCCATGAGACTTAGCGATGTCGTATTCATCTGCTCTTAACCAAATCGTTGTAGTGGTCAGGCGAATTGCCTTGCAAAGCCTTATTACGGGCCTGTTGATAAATGTGTGATTGAAAAGCGCATGAGAGTGCCTCGATAGAACCCAAAGCGGTCATCCGAACATGGTTTTCTCCGACGGATCGTTGTGTTTCAGCTCGAAAACTCTTGCGCCAAAGGGGTCATCTCCACCAGCAGCAGGTGCCGGGTCGCCAGGAGCTGGATCGACTGGAGCACCGAACGGGTCATCACCAGCAGGCGCTGGATCAGCAGGGGCTGGATCGGCAGGAGCCGCGCCGAACGGGTCATCACCATCAGCAGGAGCCGCACCGAACGGATCGGCATCCGCGGGAGCTGGGTCGGCAGGCGCCGCGCCGAACGGGTCATCACCATCAGCAGGAGCCGCACCGAACGGATCGGCATCCGCGGGAGCTGGGTCGGCAGGCGCTGGATCTGCGGGAGCAGCACCGAATGGATCTGGATCCGCAGGCGCTGGGTCGGCTGGAACTGGATCTGCGGGCGCTGGATCAGTCGGCGTTGGGTCAGCAGGAATCGGATCAACCAGGTCTAGCACCAGCGACAAGTCATCGAAGTATTCATCATTATTTTTGCCGTCGCGCCTCGTGCTAACCAAACGTACACGAACAAATGCGGCTTCACTAGGAATCTGGCCTTGGATTTTGCGCACCGACCAACTGCCTGAGGAAGTGACTGAGCCGGTCGTCCGTGAGGAGATTATTGCTTCGGGTCTGTCGCTCCAGAACTCTATGAATGCCTCAGCAACATCTGGCGGTCGACCGCCATAGCTTCGCAACTTCGCCATGAAGTTGTAGGTCACGCTTTTGTCCTTCACGAATTGTTTGATAGGACGTAAATCGATTGTCTGAGCAATCTGCCCTTCCTTCCCTTTACCTGAGAAGAAATAAGCATCCCCAGTCGCTGGCGTGGGGTTGCTTCGACGTTGCATCCAGTTGCCAGAAAGAATGGTCCAGTCTGCCGGGTGTCCATCCAGCAATGTTCTCTCGCAACCGGGGTTTCGTATCAGTTGATTGCCAATGTAGGCGACAATACCAGGTTCCTCGTTTTGAAAGACTCTATCGGTCTTTTTCGACTCAGTCGCAGTCACTTCTGGTCCAAGAGGTTTTCGCACTGCAGACAAAATTCCATGGGCCAAGAGTGCGAAGAACAGTCCAATGCCAACCATTGCTACCAAAGCCCTGCTGCTTGGTCTTAGAATTCGTTTGGATGGTTTTATACGATCTCGCTGGATTCTGTTTTCGACTCGTAATCCGGCGAGACTTTCCTGTAGACCAGGGGTAGCCGCAGCGGGTTCGGAG
>CAZOXC010000752.1:0-2305 GCA_964583205.1 uncultured Pirellulaceae bacterium
GGTTTGCACCGAATTGTGAATAACTTCAATGAGGAATAGTGAGCTTGTGTATAAGAAATGGAAGCGCAGAGCTCTTGCCCGAGACATTTCCTCTGGGTTCTTCGCGTCTCTGCGATTCAAAACCTTATCGCCCGCATGGTTTCGTGTTCACGCGGGGTGGCTGATTCCGGCAGAAAGTTTCGTAACCAGTGCTGGTTGTAGTCTGCCCTGATAGCGAGTACTCGACGAAGAGCGTCCTAGTTGCCGATAGTTTGGGCTTGCCGGTGCGCTACGGCTTCTCGTTTGGTGGAGAATGTCTTGAATCGTTGGTAGCCATCTTCCTGCCAAGTGGCGACCCAGCGACCGAACTTGTTTTTGCTGACACCGGTTACTCCGGATGTGTTGTTGCTGGCCTTTTTGCGTGGACCAGCTTTCCATTGGCGAGGACCAAGTTTCTTCAATTGGCGGTCTCGCCAACGACGAGCTTCTGTCAGTGAACGAGTTTTTCCACCTTTGGAAAAACGAAAATAGCGACAGTGCTCTTCACCGTCGCGTACGATGCGAACCAACCAGCCCTCAGGACCACGATTGATATTTGTCATTTTATTCATGCGACAATCTTAATTCGTCGCATCGCGATTGACTAGCCCAACATGGTTTTGAAGCAAATAAATCTGAAGTTGTACACGGCCAATCAATCCGTCAGTGTTATTTCAAACTGACTGGCAATCTCGCTGATAAAAGTGTGAAAGTCTTCCGGTGAATTGCGATACCAGTCTGACAGATATTGTTCAAACGTTTGCTCGGACTGAGGAGTCGCTGAATTCAAATACTGAATTGCGGCCCAGTTTTCAGGGTTGTCTTCAAACAAGGGAAGCAAGGCGACGGCGACCACGTTGTTCAAATTACGCTTGGTCGCACTGGCGTGAAGTTCGGCGGAATGATCACGATACCACTCGGCCAGAGTCTGATCCTCAAGTTGGGAATCGCCGATTCGTTCTTCAGCATAGGCGTACAAACTGGCCCCATAATCCTGCCAATGGTCATAGGGGGCATCCGTCTTCCAGGATTCCGACATCTGGCGAAGCGTATACAACGAGGCCAATTCGCAAATTGACTCTTCAAACCAGTTATTGGAATGCGGGTCAGTGTCGTACACGCAAAGGATATGACAGAACTCGTGCGAGAACTGAAACGCATATTGAGCCCAATAACTCTCCCCGGTGTTGAGCATCATCACATATTCGTCCTTCGGCCCTCGATCATAAAGCACGATCGGACCGCCTTTGGGATAGACGACAATCGGATCGAGCTCCCGGTCTGGAAAGTGTTGCCAAAGATGAATGGCTGTGGATTCAAGCACTCTTTTGACGTCGATCTGAGAAGCTTGCCAGCCATCACGCACGACCAGAAAATCCGGCAGCGGGTTCGATTCAGAAGTTTCTTGAGCAAGCAAACTCTTGTGACAAATAAGCAAGCAGGCGATCGCCATGCAAAAACTTCGAAGTTCGACAGGCATAATCATTATTCCAAAAGTTGGTCAATTGCCGAGATCGCTTCCGCCGCGCCCATTGCCAGCGAGATATTTCCTGAACTTGTTTCCGGCTCGCGAGGATTCACTCGAATAAAAACGTCGCATCGAGTCTGGCATTCCCAGCGAACAGTGGGAACTGCGGTCCCTGCCCCGAATTCGATGCCAACGATTTGCTGGTGTCGGTTCTCATTCAACCACTGTTGATAACGCTGGTGTTGTTGGTTTGATCTGGAAGAAAGCCAGTGACTGTCACCGAACATCAAAATATTTGGCCGAGCGATCTGGCCGCAGGATTTACAAGTCGGTAGTGGCTGGGAGGCTCGCATCGTCGCTTCATCAATCAGAATCTCTTGTGCCGAGGATTCCCAGATATCTTGAGTGCAAGGTCCCGTGCATTGCGAGTAGTTGATGGCTCCGTGACATTCGACCACTCGATCCGAATCGCAACCAGCAACTTGAAAATGCCCGTCGACGTTACTGGTAAAAACGAAATAACTTGCTTTTCGATTGGCCCACTTTAACAAGGTTTGAAACCCCGCATGTGGCTCGGTGGCTCGGTATAAATTGCGGCGGTGCCCATAGAACCCCCAGGCCCGTTGTGGATCGTCGTCGAACCAGCGCGGATCGGCGAGGTCATAAAAATTGAGTCCCAGTTTGCGGAATGGAGGATAGGCCTTCCAAAATCCCTCGTCGCCCCGAAAGTCCGGCAAGCCCGAGTCGACTCCCATCCCGGCGCCCGCACCGATCCATAGCGCAGAGGCGTTTTGGATAGCGTCGGCGGCAAGTTGGAGT
>CAZOXC010000753.1:0-2298 GCA_964583205.1 uncultured Pirellulaceae bacterium
TTCGAAGATCGTCATCCGAGCGTTCGCTCGGTTGAGAACGTGGTAGATCATACCTGCCTTGGAGGCTCGTTTTGGGCGTCCCATGCCGAAAAGAGTACCAAGTGCGTCACTGGCAGGCAATCAAAGGTTCCTGACACCTTTTAATTCCGCACTCAACCGGAGGCCATCGAAGAGCGACGATCCGTCGCTCTTCGGTTCTTTGTCGCTATGCCGGAATCATCAGCCGCACGCCGGGTGCATGCAGATAGTTCTGGCCACGCCGAGTTGCCTCGTCGGACAAACTGACGGCGGTTCCCGCCGCTCGCTTGAACAGCTTGCCGAAGTTCTCGACCAGCTTGCACCAGTTGGTTGGTTCAATGCCCAGCCGTACAAGAATCGGTTTTAGCCCTTGTTTATCATCCGCCACGCGTATCATGGTGGCAAAACCACATGGCAGACTCAGCGATCTACTCTTCCTCTCCCGTTTCCAATGCGGCCTCTGCATCCGCGAAGCCCGCCTCCGCACTTTGTCTGAGGAGTTCGTCAGCTTCCGCATATCTACCCTCGTTCCGGTAGAGTTGTGCGAGGTTGAACTTGGCAAGTGGCTCCCCGAAGTCAGCAGCTATCTCGTAATAGTGCTTCGCTCTATCTAGATCGCTTTCGATAGAGTTCGGTGGCGGGTTTACGTAAAGGTAGCCTAGGCTTGTTAACGCAATCAACAGTCCCTCCTCCGCAAGGTCAAGATAGATGCGAATCGCATCCTCGACCGTAGACGAGCTTCTTGATAGGCGATTGGCTGCGTCAAGCAGCCTGACCATCTCTTTGTCTTCCACTATAGAATCTCTCGCGTGTCTTATGATCGGTCACCCTCTACTCGCTTGCCCTCTCGAATCCGCTTTCTGATCTCTTCCAGTTCCTCCGGTGTTCTCACCCGCGTTCCAATATCAGGGATGATGTCTCGTGGGTCCGCGCCAAGAGGGTTGCCGTTATCCCCTTTCGGTTTGATCCGCAGGTCCTCTGGGAGAAACCCAGGGTCTTCGTATTCGCCAAATCGTCTATCGTACTCATCGAGCAATTCGCCCGATAGTGGGTTGCCATCTGGGCAATCAGGCTTTCTCTGTTGACGCGTCCGCCGATTTCGCAACAGCTCAACCAATTCATCCAGCTTCGTGCGCAGAGCCCCGCCAGGCTTCAGCGCCTTCTCAAATGGGAGCAATGCGATCCGGAGTGGTTTGGGCAGCTTCTGCATCCCCTCTGCCAGTTTTTGGGCGGCTAAAGCACCTGACGCACCACCGGTGGCGATCCCGGCAGCAGCTTCAATGGCCGCTACCGCAACGAGGCTGCCCACAATTTTCCCAGCCTTTTCAGCATCTAGCTTATTCAGTCCAGCCTTAGCCAAGTTGTAGGAGGTCCTTGCAAGGTCATTGATCTTTGCGAGTAGTTGGAGTTGGTTGGAGTCCAAGCCACGCCGGTTGCCTGTGACCATTGCAAAAAGAACCGCCTGCATGTCGCGTATCGCTGCAGCAGCTTCTTCAGCCCCGTCAATGACCTCATCGGCCGGTGTTGCATATATCGTTCCACAGAACCAACCTATGTGTCCGCCAAGGGTTCCGATTGCCCCATCATCACTCAGGTCAAACAACCACGGAATTGTCTCGGTCGCCGTGTCCCAAATGCCCTGAACTTCTTCGACTGCCCCACCTTTCAGCCCAGACAAGAACCCACGCATAAAGTGTGGAAATGTGTTCTTGCTGACAGTAGGTGGAGTCGGAGTTGGATCCACGAGTTCGTCAAGCCAATCGCGACCGTCGCCAACGAACCAGTCCCAGATTCCAAACAAGCCGCTAGGATCAATTGCGTTCGCCGCGTCATTTTCAACATACCGCTGGATATTGACATCGCCAGCATCAAAGCCAAGCGGATCTTCACTGATGAATCGATTGGCCACTGAGTCGTACCAACGAGCCCTGTAGTAGTGGAGCTTCGCGTCGGGGTCGTACTCACGTCCCGTGTAGCCAGCCTGGATTTGGTTTGAGGCAGCCACGTCGCCTGTGACGCTCAGCAGGTTGCCAAAGATGTTGTATTGGCGTTGGGCAACGATGCTTGTCTCTTCGGCTGTTGCGTCGAACTTTGCGATGTCGCGAACCGTGTTCTGGTTGTCGGTGACGGCCCAAAGGACTTCACCTGTTGCGGATTCACTGGCGAAGAGTTGATCGACGGCCGGGCCGTACAGGTTCGTCGTCTTGACGTCGCCGTTCTCGTCGACGATGGCTGTGTTGTGGTCGTTGTCCCAGACGTAGAACTCGGTACTGGTTGTCG
>CAZOXC010000754.1:0-2297 GCA_964583205.1 uncultured Pirellulaceae bacterium
GTGTGTGTTCCTTCATCGGGCGGGTGATTGGATCGCCCGAGTATTCGATCTGTCTGCCGCGAAAATCGCCGCCGATAATTCTCAATTTTCCCGGTCGAGCGTCGGGTCGGGATGACCGCACGGCTCGACCCGAACGGCGGGTTTGCCCCGTGTCAGGACCTTGATCAGCAGGTGGGCGTTTTCGCTTGCTCATAGTCGTCCAGATGTCGTGAATCTGCTATTTGTTGCCTTGCAAACAATTCTGCCAACCAATTCAGGTTTTGCTACGTAAATGATATAGTCTAACGAAACACGACAACAACCTGAAACCGCGAGTTCGTTCGAATGCCGGCCAATTTTCAACCCAATCAACTCCCGACACAACAACCATCAGAAATCGCCGCTGGCTTGCCTGGCCGGCCGATCAAATGGGCACTGATTGTGTTCTTGCTGCTGTGCTGCCCCGCGGTCGCGCTGTCACAGGAATCAGATCAGGAATCTGAATTGAATTCGGGCGAAACCCCACAGGCGACTCGAGCAGAATTTGATGCCACGTCTGGCGAGTGGCGAGAAGTCATGAAGAAGCTCCGGAAGGCACGTTTTCATTTCGGAATTTGTGAAGAACATGAATCAGAACAATATCGACAAGATTACCTTACCCAGGTGGCTAAAGGCGACAAACTGTTCGTGAAACTGATCGACCAGGGATGTGAATTGTTGTACCAGGGTCCAGATCGTGAGATCGAAGGGATGCTGGATATTCTTCAACAAAAATACTTTGATCAGGGCAACTATGAATTGACGCTCAAGATCGGTATGGCGCTGCTACAAAATAATCCCACCGACTTTTCCGACATGATCAACTTGTCTTACGTGGCTCGGTACTGCAATGAATTCGAAACTGCCAAGGAATTAATCAAGATGATTGAAGCCGGCACAGGATCGCCCGCCGGCCCACTTCTAAGGAGTTTCCTGGCAGCCGAGCCAAGGTTGACTGCTGACTGGAATGCCGAATTGGCAATTCGCGCCGAAGAAGATAAGGCTGCGAACTTGCCCCGCGTACTCATCTCGACTTCTCAAGGTGACATATTGGTCGAATTGTTCGCCAACGAAGCACCGAATACCGTAGCAAATTTTCTGGAGCTGGCGAAAAACGGGATTTATGACAACACGCGCTTTTATGAAGCCGCCAAAGACCGAGGCGTGAAGGGCGGAAGCCCGTTCGGCGACGGTAGATGCAGCGTCGAGCACTTGATCGGCAACGAAGGTCGCGCAAACAATGCTCGAAAACACTATCGAGGAACGCTCTGCATGGTGGCACTGGGCGATAAAGGCCAGTTTACCAGCTCAGTGTTGATGTTCTGTCGAGTAGCCAATCCTTCTCTAAATGGTAACTACACTGCCTTTGGCCGAGTCATCAAGGGGCAGGAATACGTCGACTTCTTCAAAAATTCGCACGAAAAAGATTCCGATGGAGCGTTGCAACCAGTAGATGATTTCGAAGGTGATTTGATACACTCAATCGAGATCGTGCGTGAACCGGTAGAACCAATGACCGTGATTCGCCAGGCACCCGATGGAACGGAAATCGTTATCTCGCCAAACGAGACCGAGTTGTCCGACGAATCTGATGGCCTGGAAAGTCACGACGATCACGATCACGATGAATAAGAAGACCTTGAACAAGAAAACCGCGAACAGAAAATCTCTGAGATCCAGTTCGACGGACAAACTGAATAACCAAAAACTAAAAACCATTTGCAGGAATATACTCATGTCAAAATTTCGCTTCTTGGCAATTTTGCTGGCAGCATTCGGATTGACGCTGTTTACCTTTGATGCAAACCCAATTGTCGCTCAGGAAGAAACTGCTGAATCTGAAGCAAGCAGTGAAACCACGGAACAAGAAACAACCGAGCAGGAAACCGCCGAACAGGAGTCCACGGAACAGGAACCAGTCGATAAAGAATCTGACATCTCTGACGATTCTTTGGCCAGCCTCAAACTGCTGTGGGTGAATCTCAATCAGAAACTTGACGAGAAGCAATTGGAATACAGCGATGCGTCAGGCAGCGACCAACCAGCGATTCTGCAAGAATACGAATCGCTGATTAGTGAAGCTAATTCCTTGGTCGAAAAGATTACCAGCACGGCTCTCGAAGAATTAAACACTGCTGAAAATAAACAGCCGGCATTCGAATCACTGGTGGGCGTCATGATCAACGATGCCTACTTCCAACGAGACGCCAAAGTTTTCGAACTGGGGCAGTCTCTGATCGATGCCGGAATCGAACCAAAGTATTTCGAAGCTGCCAAAA
>CAZOXC010000755.1:0-2296 GCA_964583205.1 uncultured Pirellulaceae bacterium
GTCATTTGTGGCGCCACGATTTGTTGGCAAAGTGTGCGGGCAGGAGCCAGGTATCGAATGGCGTCAGGTCTCCGTTTTCAAAAAAAAGCAAGTTTGGTATAGTTCGCACTGCCAATGGGCTGAAGATATAGTCACTACTTTGTTGCGGGCCGATTAAGCATGTCATTTGACTTCTGGTTTATGTTTCCGATTTCGATCGTTATCGCAACAATTGCGATGGCTTCGGGTGTCGGTGGTGCGACCTTTTTTGCTCCCATCTTTTTGTTGGGCTTGGGCTTATCGCCTGAAGTTGCGATTGGGGTAGGTCTGATAACGGAAGTATTTGGATTTGCAAGCGGTTTGGTGGCATACTTGCGTCGCAAGCTTGTTGATTTCAAGTTAGCTACGGCGATGTTGATGTTTTCAATCCCGATGGCGATTCTTGGTGTTTTCGTAGCCAACTTTGTGAATCCGGATATCCTCAAAGCCATTCTGGGAATGGGGCTTTTGGCGGTCGCGTTCAGCTTGCTCCGCGCTCCAGCACCAGGAAGTGTGGAAGATTTGGATCGTCAAATCGACGAAGAAAATAAGACCGGTTCAACATCCTGTGTTACGTCGGCTGCCGGTGAGACATTTTGCTATACCGTCTGCAACAAATGGATTGGCGGTTTGGTGTCAGGTGTCGGGGGTTTCTTTATGGGAATGATCTCGACCGGGCTGGGAGAGGTGAACAGCTATTTCCTGCTTCAGCAATGTAAGGTGCCCAGTAAAGTAGCGGTTGCCACCAGTGTGTTTGCTGTGGCCTTCACTGCATTGGTTGCCGCGATTGGCCACTTGATACATTTTGCATCTGCCGGAGGCGAGGCGTTGACCGAGGTTTTTAATTTGGTTCTGTTCACAGCGCCGGGAGTCGTTATTGGTGGTCAACTGGGACCGTTGATGGCAACTCGAATCTCGCAACATGCATTGGAAAAGACGCTGGGAGTTCTGTTCATTTTGGTGTCCCTGTTGACGCTCGGCCAATTGGTGTTTAGTTAACTCGAATTCTCTGTTTGTTAGTGGAAGACACGCAAGTTTGCTTGTTTGTTGCTGGATCGTATTCGGGTGCTGGAACCAGCCATGGTTGTCTCGGTGTGTGTCTTGGTGGAAAGCTGAAAACTGGGTAAGCTATCAACAATCAAGCCACAAATTCCTACCACAGCGTATTGCAATCGTGACTCAATCTCGACCGTCGACGATTCGGTTAACAGACCGACAGCCATTTGCCTCCGGTTGCAAGCGGGATTGTTATGTCCATCCGCACGATCCAGATCTGGTCGTCAAAATAATTCCGGCCGACAAATCGATTGAGGTATTACATTCGCAGAAGTTTTGGCTGAGGCGAATGCTGCAAACCCCTGAATCGATGGATGCCAACCGAGGTGAGCGCGAAAAGTTCGAGCAACTGCAGGAGAGATTTGAAAACCTTCGAGACGCCATTCCCTATCTGGTTGAGTACCACGGACAAGTGCAGACTGATCTCGGAGAAGGCCTGGTTTTTCAAGCAATCAAAAATTACGACGGGAAGATGTCTGAGACGATCGAATCGGCTGTAAAAACTGGTGGCTATATCAAAGCCCACTTGTTGGAAGCCCTGAAATTTCTGAAATCCGTCCAGGGTGACAGTACGATTTACAACGACATAGGTAAGCACAATTTGGTGATCCAGATACTGGATTCAGATCACTCCAAGTATAAACTATGGGTCATCGACGGAATTAACTGTCGGGCTCTCATCCCGATTACCGAACATTGGGAGTTTTATGCTCGAGTTCGCAAGGCCAAAAAACTCTGGCAAGTGAAACGGTATATCAAGAAAAAATTTCCATCCAGCTAACTGGGATGCGGTTCCGATGCAAAATCGTTCTGGCATGGCAGCATCGCGACTGCCGGCTATTCCTCGCCGCAGAATCTCTGATCCAATTGAGAGTTGCCGCTGCAATGGTTGCATTTGGAGCAAATTAAAAGGACATTGGTAAAACCTGTTGTTGTTTTTTTAAAATGAAAAGGTGAACTATGAAAATGCAAATGGTATTTGGACTGTTAGTTGTGGGTATCGCTGGCGCTGGAATGTTGGGGGCTGGTTTTGTCACGACTCCCACCGTCGCTCAGTCAGGCACAGCCGTGCAGGACGGTTCGGCAAATACAGTTCAGCAGGGAGTTGCAACTGCGCAACAGTTGGAATGTCCACCGGAACCGGGTAGTTCATCGCAGCTTGTCAATTCATCGGCGGCAAGCAGTCGCACGCAAGATGGTTCAGGGACAACGCAGTCCGTTG
>CAZOXC010000756.1:0-2292 GCA_964583205.1 uncultured Pirellulaceae bacterium
GTTCGGCAAATTCTTCAAGTCTTGATCTTGGGCGTTGGCGCTGCATTGGCGCTGAGCGAATGGCAGAAACAGCGGCCAGTTGCCCAGAACTCCTGCTCCCAGATTTTGTCGCCATTGTTGATGTCGTAGCAAGTCACAAACAATTGATCCTGCCCAACTCCGGCGGACGACGAAACGAAAACTCGATCGCCCACGACAATCGGACCTGCCGGACCTTTGCCCGGCAGTTCTACTTTCCAGGCAATGTTATCGCCCAACTCCACCGGGATCTGTGCAGCACTGTCAACGTTGCTGGCACCCGGACCTCGGAATTGCATCCAATCCTGAGCATTCAACTGCCAGGAAAAACAAGCTGCAGTGACAGCCATCGATATAACGCAAATAATCTGTTTCATTTTTATCTCGCAAGTTTGGCGGCGACTCATAGTCAATTTGTTGTCAATACTTCCTGATACTGGCCGGAACCAATTCGAGTTCCGACTGAGGACGGCAGGGCGAACCTGGCAAACCGTCTTGAAGTTCCACGGTTACTCTTGTTCTTCAGGTTCGGCCTGTTTGATTGCTTGTCCGGAATCATCACAAATTCGCAACTGGAACTGCCAGTCCTGTGCCCAAGGCTGCTTTTGATCTTTCTGGCAGACTTTGAAAAGAATTTTGTTAGTTCCAGCGACAAGTTTGGCTTTACCCATAAATTGATCCGGTTGCATACCGACATGGTAAATTTCGTTGCTGATAATCAACTCGCCATTGACCCAGACTTTATTTCCATTGATGCAACCGATGCGAATGTTGACGGTTTGATCTTTGTCTGACTGAAACTCGGCATAAGCGTAAGCCGTAGCGAACTTTTCGTTGCCGAAAACTTCATTCAGATCGACCACCGACTGGCGATCAGCCGAATTGGCGACCTGCCACTGAATTTCCTCACCGGACTTGCTGTCGGCGTAGGTCGATTCCAGATCGATTTCTTTGGGGTTCAACTCCGGTCCCAGCGGTTTATCAAAACCAGATTCATCGGTGTTATCGAAAGGCGCGACGACATGCCAGGATTGAATAAAGCCCAGTTGAGTTCGCAGATCCACGGACACACCCAATCGTTCCAGCGTGTTTGCGATCGAGTCGATTTGGTCCAAGTCTCTGGCTCGAGTCAAAGCGAATCCCAACTCTCCAACAGCTTTTGAAATCTCACCATTTTCTTCAGCAGCATTGGCTTGCTCGATATGGTAATCAATCGCCATTCGTTTTAATGGCAGGCTGGGATCGTCCACAAGTTTCGGAATGATGGTTTTCGCATTTTCCTGATTGATACCACTGAGAATTTCAAAAGCCAGCAAACGTCCTAGATCCGAACCTGTCGAATCCTGGAAGTAAGCTTCAATTTCGCCAGCCGGAAGTTTGCCTTCATTCCGCAGGGCAGATTGGATAGCGCCTCTCAACCAGTTCTGGGAAATTTTGTTTGCCCCATTCATTGCTCGCAACAATTCTGGAATTTGCGAGGGAGAAACTTGATTCAACTTCTCCATAGCAGCAACCGCACGTTCATGTCCTTGACCGTTGATGTCTACAGCCACGACCGCAGCAAGTGCGTCGCTGATGTCCTCTTGAGCGAAAGAATTTTGACTTGGAAAGCAACTGACCATTGCGGCAACAGTCGTTGCAACGGTGATTACGCGTATCGATTTCATTAATTGGTACTCCTAAAGTTCGCCTCATTGTAACTTTCCCGTTCCCATTTGCCATTCAGCCAGCAATAATTTGGGTAAATACCGATCCGGAACGACCGGGCATATACTTCCGTCACTGAATTAGCGGAGAGATCAATGAATCGCAGAACCTTTTTGAAAAACTCGTCGCTGTTTGTTGGTGCCGGAACATTGTGTAGTTCCAGCCTGTTGCAAGCCGACGTCGGTCTCTTGCCAAATTGTTTTAATAATTACTCGGGCAGGCAGGACGAGCCTTTGTTTGAAATTTCACTTGCACAATGGTCTCTGCATCGCTCGATTCGTTCGGGCAAACTCGACAACCTTGAGTTCGCGGCGACCAGCAAGAAAGAATTTGGAATAACTGCGATCGAGTATGTAAATCAGTTTTTCAAAGACAAAGCCCAGGACAAAGATTATCTGGGACAAATGAAACAACGCTGCGAGGACGAGGGAGTCGAGTCCTTGTTGATCATGTGCGATGGCGTTGGACAACTGGGGCATGCCAATGAAGCCGAAAGAACCAAGGCAGTCGAAGGTCATTACCAATGGGTCGAGGCGGCCAAGTTTCTGGGGTGCCATTCAATACGGG
>CAZOXC010000757.1:0-2287 GCA_964583205.1 uncultured Pirellulaceae bacterium
TCAATAGCGCCTCGACCGACTGGGCTGCAGTGAATCCGGCGGTGCCCAGCACCATCGCCTGCTTTGCACTCATCGACTCGGGAAGTTTGACCAGCCAGCTTTCTGGAACACCAGCATACTCCGCCCAGCCACCATCCTGCCTGGTCCCAAAATCTTCATGGGCCACGATCACGTTGTCGCCAGCCGAAAATTCTGGCGAATTGGAATCGACAACGCTTCCCACAGCATCGATGCCGGGAACCAGCGGTGAACTCAATGCGACACCCGGATGCCCGGTCGCCGCCAAAGCGTCTTTGTAATTCAACGATGAATAGTTTATTTGGATTAGCACCTGGCGATCTTCAAGTTTCACAATTTCTCGAGAAACAGAATTTAAAGGGCGAGGGTTATCGCCCGTCTCGACTGCCAATGCTTGAAACGAGGTATTTAAAGTCATGTTTGAACCATCAGAATTAATTTGTCGTAACATTCTGGTTGATTTGGAGAATTTCAACAATGAACGCAAGGAGATTGACGAATTCTTCGCCATAGAATGTCGATTAAATTGCGACTAAACTAAGGGTTACCTGTCACATTGATTATTGCGGAATTTGAATTGCATGTCGGAAAAGGAGCCGAAAAACAAGACGATCGCCCTGCATCAAAATACCATATCGGATATTCAATCCGAGATTCCGACTCAATCCAGCGACCCGCCAAAAATTGATCGGAAGCCAGGTCAAGCCGGACAATATTATCGCTGCACCTGTGGACGCGATATCGATCTTGGTCCCGCACCCGCCAATTGTACGCAATGTGGCCGGCCAATCGTGTACGACAGTCCGGATCTGTCGTTAACCGTGACACTCGGCGATACGAACGAGGTCAAGTCCGGTTCGGTGGAACCAACCGATGCGAATGACTTGATTGGCACCGAACTGGGGCACTTCATGATCGTCGAACCGCTGGGAGAAGGAGGCATGGGCCAGGTCTTCCGAGCGTTGGATACTTCTTTGCAGCGTTACGTCGCAGTCAAAATCCTCGGAAATCACGGCAGCCAATCCGAAGCTGAAAACGCCAACGAACATCTGTTGCAGGAAGCCATTGCACAGGCGCGAGTCAACCATCCGAATGTGGTGACAATCTATTACGTTGGCCGTCACGAAGGCAGAGCTTTTCTGGCCATGGAACTGGTTGGTCATCAGACATTGGCTTCGCGAATCAAAGAAGGACCATTGGAATACGGACTGATCTCGAAGATTGCGACTCGTATCGGCAATGCACTTCGTGCTGCGTTTCGAATGGGTATCGTTCATGGTGATATCAAGCCCAACAACATTCTGCTCACGGAACAGGAACAGCCAAAGGTATCCGATTTTGGAATGAGCCGGATGCTCGACAAGGACGACGCCTCGAAGACAGTGGGCGGAACACCGAATTACCTTGCACCTGAATTGCTGGCTGGCGAAAAACCTTCTTTTCAATCGGACATGTACGCCCTGGGCGTAACACTGTTCGAACTTACTTACGGGACATTGCCGATACAACTGACCGGTTCCAGCGTGGTTCATTGGGCCGAGGCTCATGAAACGAGTTCGATTCGATTCCCGGAAAAAATTCCTGACGATATTCCAACACGTTGGAATCAAGTCCTGACGCGGCTGATGGCCAAAGATCCTCGTGATCGCTACGAAAATTACGAAGCATTGCTGGAGGACTTGCTCAAAGTTCAACCGACACAAAGCGTGCCGGCTCGCGCATTCCCCAGAGTGATTGCCTGGTTTTTCGATGCCATCGCGATCGGAATATTGACTATACCTGTTGCCTCAATCATTATTCCGGCAATTACTCGGATTGTTGGCCGCTCCAGTCTTCTGGAATTGGCGTTAGTCGCAGGAGTCTCATTATTGCCAATCACGGTTTTCCTCGCTTGCTTCACCGCCTGGCGACAGTCGATCGGCCGGCACTTGATGGGAATCCGAGTGGTCAGTCGTTTCGGTTTGCAGCCGCCGCGCACCTGGTTAGCTTTGCGAGAAGTGTTTCGCCTGATGCCGTTCTGGTTGGGAACGGTGGTGGGATCAATTATCGGCACCAATAGTAGTAGCGAAAAAGTCGTTTTCGCTGCAATTCTGGCGATCCTGGCCAGTGGCGTTTTTGGATTTTTTCGATCTGATCGACGCTCGCTTCACGATTTAATATTCAAAACCAAAGTCAATGTGGATACAGAACCCCGGAAAACCTAACGATGCCAAAATTCAAAACCACTATTGCTTTTCTCGTTCTGACAATCGTTTGCACATGTTCCTGC
>CAZOXC010000758.1:0-2281 GCA_964583205.1 uncultured Pirellulaceae bacterium
GTCGCAAACCGAAACTACGGGATCGATTTGCGTTACACAAAACTGTGCCAGCGATTTGGACTTGAGACCCGCTGTCTCGAATCCAAGTTCATTTAGCACATCGATTGCTCGCGGATGCACATAACCTGTTGGGTCGGAACCGGCGGAATAGGTCTGACATTTCTCACCACCGATATCGCGCCAGATCAACTCAGCCATTTGCGAGCGACAGGAATTGCCCGTGCAGAGAATCAGGACTCGTTTTTGCATTTTCAATCAAACTCAAAAGTAGAAAAGGGCCATTGTCGCGCGGGAAGCACCCGCACGGCAATAGCCAATCTTGATTAATCTGGTTCAAAAACACTGACCAGACTATTGCGTTCCGGTTGCTAACATCCAAATTCTTAGATGTCCGTCACAATTTTTAAATGTCATAGTACATGCAGAATTCGTAGGGGTGGGGTCGCAGTCGCATCGCGTCCACCTCATGAGTTCGCTTGTACCACAGCCAGGTATCGATCACATCCGGCGTGAAGACATCGCCTTTCAACAGAAACTGATGATCCTGCTCCAGCGCATCAAGTGCCTCGGCAAGTGAAGCCGGAGTCTTGGGTACTTGAGCAAGTTCTTCGGGCGGCAAATCGTATATGTCTTTATCCATCGGTGCGCCGGGATCGATCTTGTTCTGGATTCCGTCAATCACGGCAAGCAGGATCGCGGAGAACGCCAGGTACGGATTACAGCTGGGATCCGGACAACGGAATTCGACACGTTTCGACTTTGGACTGGGGCTGTACATCGGAATGCGACAGGCCGCCGAGCGGTTTCGTTGTGAATAGGCCAGGTTGACCGGAGCTTCGTAGCCGGGGACCAGCCGTTTGTAACTGTTGGTGGTCGGGTTGGTAAACGCCAGCAGGGCAGGGGCATGTTTGAGGATCCCGCCCATCGCGTACATAGCCATTTCGCTCAAGCCGGCGTATCCATCGCCCGCAAACAAGGGCTGATCATCTTTCCACAAAGAAACGTGGACATGCATCCCGCTGCCGTTGTCACCGTAAATCGGTTTTGGCATGAAGGTCACGGTCTTGTTGTGCTTGTTGGCAACGTTCTTGATGATGTACTTGTACATCAGCAGTTGGTCACTAATTTTGACCATTTCTTTAAACTTCAAATCGATTTCTGACTGCCCGGCCGTTCCGACCTCGTGATGTTGGCACTCGACTTCCAACCCGCACTCGATCAAACAGTGCATCATCTCATTTCGCAGGTCCATCAGTTGATCGTGTGGCGGGCAGGGGAAATAGCCTTCCTTGTGCCGGATTTTGTATCCAAGATTCGGTGACTCTTCGCGGCCTCGATTCCATTCAGCCTCGACACTGTCAATGTAAAAGAACCCTGCATCGGGTCGCTGGTCGAATCGAATATCATCGAACACGAAAAACTCGGCTTCCGGTCCGAAAAAGGCGGTGTCGGCAATGCCGGTACTCTTCAGGTAGTTGACGGCCTTGCGTGCAACATTGCGAGGATCTCGTGAATAATCCTCGCGAGTGATTGGATCTTGAATGTTGCAGATCATGACCAGAGTCGGCAACTTGGTAAATGGATCGATGAAAGCCGTATCGGGCTGCGGCACGATCAACATGTCACTCTCGTTGATCTGTTGCCAGCCTCGAATACTGGAACCGTCAAAACCCAGACCGTCTTCAAACGTTTCTTCCTTGAGGACGCTTACTGGAATGGTGGTATGTTGCCACAATCCTGGAAAATCCATGAATCGCAGGTCGACGGCCTGAACAGCATTTTCGCTGCACAAGGCAAGCACTTCTTTGGGTGACATTAAAAACTCACTAAGTTGATTGTTGAATACTTGGGCAGATTTCGAAACAAAATCGCCGGCGCCAGAGGAAAGCAACTATCGGACCAATCAAGTTCCAAATCTAAAATCGCAAATTGATTCGGCCCACAGGAGTTTTACTTCAACGACTCTCAACCAGATTGCTTGCTCACCTGCCAAACTTTGCAGCAACCTGCAAAAATAGTAGGCGAGTCGATTCAACACGATGGGAATACGATGACCCTTTCAACTTTAACAGCGCAGGTACCTTCGGCAGCCGGACTGGACCCAACTGACTGTTCAGCCTGGCAGGAAATTGCCAGTCTCTGGGAGTGTCGCGACGATACCAACTACTTGAACCATGGTTCATTCGGCCTCACGCCGACTCCGGTCCGGGAATACCGGCGCCAACTGGTGCTGGAACAGGATCAGCAACTGGTACACAATCAGATGATGGAATGACTTGTC
>CAZOXC010000759.1:0-2281 GCA_964583205.1 uncultured Pirellulaceae bacterium
GCTTCCATGTTTGCAAGTCGAATACTCTTGACGCGTTGCGAGATTGTGCTTGAGAGTCTCGTAGTTTGATGCATTGGACTCAATAAATAGTCCCTGTATATCTGTACCTTTCGATCGCCACTTTTGAATCAACCCGCTAATGATTAGTGGCGAACCGGGCTCGCCGTCACCGAACTTGCCCTTTCCTGCAAAGCAATCAACGATCCAAATCGGCTTATTGAGTTTCGCAACTTTCGGAATGTAAGGCTCAAGATAATAGCCAAGGATTTGATCCTTGTATTTGGACCAGTCACGTTTCTGCTCAAAGAAGTCAGTCGACACAGATTCTCACCCTGCTTTTTTGTTTCCACGAAGTGCAGTGCCATGTTCGATTGGCAGTTCGTCCCAAGTCCTTCCATCCAGCAATCTGCCTGTCTTGGACTTTTGAACTCCACCCCATTGTTTGAAGAAAAATGGAACTTCATAGCGAACGCAACGGTCGCGTATCGTTCTCACCCAGTCTGCTGCCATTGTCCGAGCGCCCGGACCAGATTCGCCTCCAACAATAACCCTCTCAATGTTCGAAAGGGGAAGCCGGGTAACTGGTCCAAGCAATGGTTCGATTGACAAAAAACGAATTGCAGCAGGCACTTTGGCAATTGTCTTTGCACGTTGAATGTAGTCATTGTTTTCGACGCTTGTTCCAATCCAGATATTCTCAGACCACTTAATCGAGCGAGCCATTTCAACAACTCGCTCTGGGCGTTTTGTTAGCACTTGGAACTGATGTTGTGATGCTTCGTTCATCACTGCAAAGCAACGAAAAATGAACTCGTTTGGAACATCCTTATGAAACAAGTCACTCATCGAGTTGACGAAAATAATCCTGCCAGCCTTCCAGCTAAGTGGTTTTGTAACAAGGTCATTCTGAAGCGTGACCTTAAATCCATTGTTATATCGAGGCTGCCCCATAGCCTTCAAGCGTTTCGCCATACGTTCGGCGTAACAATGTTTACAACCCGGACTAATTTTCTGACAGCCGGTTACGGGATTCCAGGTTGTTTCCGTCCACTCAATTGAAGATGTTTGAGCCATTGTGTTTTCTCCAAAGACTTCTAAATGATTCCAGAATTGGACTCTGAGATCAATGGAAATCAGCAAAGAGACACGTTAGGTCAAAGAAAAGTGTAAACACTAGAGCTTTGAAAGACGATTTGGGAGTAAATTGCTCAGAAATACTCATCGTGAGCCGCCTCGGTCCGACACACCGGCGAGTGAAAACCAAGATTTGTGTTCGCGTTTATTTACGTCCATTCGCGGTTAAAAATTCAACGATGAAAGACTGCACCCTAATCTGGCAACAAAACATGGTGGCGTTTGACGAGAAGTCTCTTCATTTACGGTTCTTCACGTTCCTTGCAAAACGACTCGCCGCCATTCGAGCTTCGCATGCTTGAAATTGATCAACAAGCCAACTTGTAGCCCCGTGACTTTAGGTAGTTCAACATTTGACCGACTTCATGGTCAGTGATTTGCTCGATCGTTTTGGTGTCGACAATGATTTGATCAAAGCAGACTAGGTCCGGGATGTATTTGCCCAGTTCAACAGACTTTTAAGTGATTGGGAATTCTGGTTGTTGCAAAACGGGAACGTTTTGAATTTTGAATTCAACCACCAAGCCGTTTTCGTAGATCTTTTCATGAAATCCGTGCCCGACAGTATTCAAGATTTCCATTGCACAGCCAACGATCTTGTGGCATTCCTGTTTGAAGATTAGCTCAGTCATGTGAGTATTTTAAACCGCGAATAGACGCAAATAAACGGGAATACTAAGTTCATTTGGGCAAGCCACCTGCGGTCTACTGCGACAATAAGTAGAATCAACGACTAGCGCGTCAGTACCAATCAACCCTATCCGCTCCCGAAGTGTGGCGACATCGACTACAACTTGTGATAACGCAAATACACGAAACGAATTCAATGTTTCTGGATAACAAATGCAACTCATAAAGACTCTGCTATTCATTGCAGTCACGGCTATCTGCGTTCCAGAGATAATGTTTGCGCAAGACAAGGCGCCTTATGACGGAAGCTGGGAAGCCTTGCAGAAGATGCCCGTGCCGGCTTGGTTTGATGACGGCAAAATTGGCATCTTCATTCACTGGGGCCCTTACAGCACGATTGGTTACAGGAAGAAAAATCGCGGTTACGCAGAACATGTTCCGAAACTCATTTACAGCGAATCCAAACACTACTATCCGTACTTGACCAAACACTGGGGCGCTCATCCGCCAGAGTTCG
>CAZOXC010000760.1:0-2276 GCA_964583205.1 uncultured Pirellulaceae bacterium
ATCTTGCACACCAACGGTGTTTTTAACTTCAACGCAACAAACGGCAATGGCAATGACCTGATCCAGGTTGTACTGCGAGGCGACGAAGGGACGGAGCAGTTCGTCATTTCTTCAAATGGCACAGAAATCGGTTCTGGCGTGGCGACAACTGATTTTCAGACTTATTCGTTCGCGACCAATAACTATTCAGCGGGATCGGATTTGAGGATCGACTTCCTTAATGATGAATTCGATCCGGCCAACGGGATCGATTCCAACTTGATCGTCGACAATGTGACCATCAATGGTGACACTCGTCAGGTTGAAGATCCTTCGACGTTCGGTTTCGGAACATTTGTCAACGGTGGTTTTTCGAGCGGGTTCAATCAGAGCGAAGTCCTGCATACCACTGGATTCTTTGAAGTTGATTTTAGTGGTAATGGTGGAGGTGGAGGTGGAGACACTCCGATCAGCTTCACCAATGCTGGCAGCTTCAGCGGAGTGCTTGGCGGAGCGAACATTCTGAACAATCCGACTTCGATCCAGTTTGGACCAGATGGACGACTTTATGTGGCTGAGCAAAATGGAGCCATTAATGCGTTTACGATCGGATTCTCCAATGGTCAGTACTTTGCGACAGACGTTGAAGTAATTACGGCGGTTCAAGAAATTCAGAATCATAATGACGATGGTTCGTTGAGTAATCTCAACACGCGTCAGGTGACAGGAATCGTAGTTACAGGAACGGCGGCGCAGCCGGTGCTTTATGTTTCGTCCAGCGATCCGAGAATTTCCTTCAATGGAGAAGTTAATCTCGATACGAATTCCGGCACGATCACACGCCTGACTCGTTCTGGAAATTCATTTAATGCGGTTGATATTATCCGCGGCTTGCCTCGCTCAGAAGAAAACCATGCCAACAACGGTTTGGTGATCAGCCCGGACGGAAACTTTTTGTACGTTTCGGTTGGAGGTAATACCAATAACGGTGCACCGTCTCAGTTCTTCTCGTACGCAAATGAATATGCTTTGTCTGGAACGATTCTGGAAATTGATCTAAACGACATTAATAGCCGACCGATTCTGACCGACAATGGTCCGGGACAAAATGGACGGCAATACGTTTACGACTTGCCAACTCTGGACGATCCAAACATTCCGAATATCACTGATGGTGTCGGCGAGGATGCCAATGGACTCGATGAATCAGGTCCGTTTGGTGGGAATGATGGTCTTAACCAGGCGATCCTGCCGGCTGATGCTCCGCTGAGGATTTTTGCAGACGGCTTGCGAAATGCGTACGATCTGGTGATCACCGCCAACGGATTGTTGTACACCGTTGACAATGGTTCGAATGCTGGGCTGGGTGGCGATCCTGTTTTCGTTAATGGTCAAGTTACAAGCTTGCCGAACGACGGTGGTTCGGGTGATCCGGAACCTCTGTTTTTGATTACCGACGGCGGCTATTACGGGCATCCTAACCCGATCCGAGCCAATCAGGATCTGACTTTCACCGCCTTTGACGACAATGGCAACCCCGACAACTCGCTTGCGGTGAACACTGTTTCGTCGTTGGCTGATCGGGTTCCAGACTCGGTCGATATTCAAGATGGATTCGTGATTGATCCGAGTCGGTTCACGGGCAATCAAAATCGCCTGAATCAGAGCGGTGTTCGCATAGAACGTGACAGTTCGCAAACCAACGCATTGTTAACTCTGGGTTCATCCAGCAACGGGCTGGTGGAATATTCTGGCAACGCATTTGGAGGCCAGCTGAATGGTGATCTTCTGGTAGCCCAGTTCAATGGCAATATTACTCGCCTGAATTTAAGTGCCGACGGAACATCGGCGACTTCGGAAGCGATTTCTGGTCTCACTGGACTGTCGACGCCGTTGGATGTAACCATCGGTCCGAACGGGACAATCTTTGTTGCGGAATTAGGTGGTAACACCATCAGTGTCTTCGCGCCATCGTCAACCATTGAAGGCATTAGCGATGACGTTGACGGCGATGGGCTGATCAACGCAATTGATCCGTTTTCCAGAGACGCCAGTAACGGCGGCCAGACGGTACTTAACCCAAACAGTACGCTCACTTTCGATTTCGACGCCAATCAAGATGACAACCTTGTTGGCCCGAACGGATTTGGTGGCGGATTGACCGGTGTTGCGGTAAATGGGGAAACCGATTTTGAGCAATTCTTCCAGTTGCCTTCTCCGGATCCGAATCAGATCATCAATTTGGACAACGTTAAGTTCACGACGGCTGCCGGTGGTGGTACGACTGTGATCGAAAA
>CAZOXC010000761.1:0-2274 GCA_964583205.1 uncultured Pirellulaceae bacterium
GGTGAAAGCTCTGAACAAGAAAGTCGGTAAAGATGTTTACGCCGGTTGTGGATTGCCGGACGGGTTTGCATCGTCGCCCGGTGGCTATGATGCGATCCGAGTCGGAATTATTTACCGCAGTGACCGGGTGGAACCGGTGGGCGGAGTGGCAATGATCGAAGATCAGGCGTTTGGCAAGGCTCGAACTCCTGTTGTTCAAAGTTTCAAGTCTACGGCAGTCGAGGATCCGTTCACTGTGATCGTCAACCACTTCAAATCCAAAGGGGGTGCCGATCGAGCCGATGCAGCCAACAAAAATAAAGGCGACGGACAGGCTGCTTACAATGCAGTTCGGCGTTCACAAGCTCTGGCAATCTGCGACTATATCGCGGAACTTGAGCAAGACGAAAAAAATCAGCGGATCCTTGTCATCGGCGATCTAAACGCTTACCGACAGGAAGATCCGATCGATGCGATGCGAGCCAGGGGCCTGATTGACTTGAAAGAACAATTCGGAAAACGAGACGCGGCTGGCAACGATGCTGGATATTATTCGTACATCTATTTTGGGCAATGCGGCAGTCTGGATCACGCGATGGCGACCGAATCCATGTCCACCGACATCACGGGGGTTGCGACCTGGCATATCAATGCCGATGAACCAAGGTTCCTTGATTACAACGAAGAATATAATCCGCGGCAGCTTTTCAAAGTGGATCCCTTTCGCAGTTCGGACCACGATCCAGTGTTAATCGGAATCGGAAACTAACCTAAAGTTTTCATTCATTCCGCTGAATGTTTAGAGACCGGATTGAACTATTGATCTGCGTGTTGCTGTCGCAATTCATTGTATTGGGTTTCTGTCAGCCAAGTCAGATCTCGCCAATGGCCGGTGTCATTGGATTGTGGCGGGCCGGGAGTGGACCGTCCGGAAACGATAATCTGGTTGAGCTGATTCGTTAGCGTCGTTACCCGTTGGGAATGTTGTTCCTGCAAATTCTTCTTCTCGGCTTTGTCCTGTGCGAGATCATAGAGTTCGGTTCGGTCGGTTGTTTTGGATGGCAGAATCAGCTTCCACTGTCCATCGATAATCGAATAGCGAGTGTCACCGCCGTAATTCCCAAGTGCAATCAGTGGGACACGTTGATGGTCTGCATCCTTGTCCAACAGCACAGATGCAAAACTCTGGCTGTCTTCACCGGCGTCAGCAGGCAATTTCACATCAACGATTTCAGCAAACGTCGCCAACAAATCGACTTGACCAACAGGTGCAGCCCAACTGCGCCCTGGTGATTCGATTCCATTCGGCCAGCGAATCAAAAACGGAACTCGATGCCCACCTTCGTAGACCGAGCGTTTGCCTTCGCGAAATCCACCGCGACTGTCGTGTCCAAATTCTTCCAGATGCTCCTTCCAAGGTCGCTCGGGACCATTGTCCGAAGTGAATACAACCAGCGTGTCATCATCGATCCCTTGTTCTTTCAAGAATCGTAACACTCGACCAATGTGGTAATCGGTCTCGATCAAAAATTCACCGTAAGCTCCACAATCTCCCTGTCCGTGAAACTCGGGCAGCGGACATACGGGAAAATGGGGAGACGTGTATGGCAAGTACAAAAAGAATGGCTTGCCCGCTTTTGCGTCGGCGACTTTGGTTTCCATCCAGGCCAGCGCTTTGTCAGTGAACCTGGTCAAGCACTGATTGTCGACAAAGTCACTGGCAATTTCAAAACCACGCCTGTTCAGCTTCTCTGCGGTTTCTTCCGGAGTTTGATCGTAGGGCGGCATGATTCGATAGTCGCTATGCCGGGCGTTAGGCTTCTTGTTGGAAAACTGCGTGGGCGGAACCTCAGCATGTCGGCCTTCGAACCAAGCAAGGATGCCATAGTTCAACGATGCCGGAATGCCGTAGTAGTAATCGAAGCCTTTGTCTAATGGCATGTCAAGAACCGGCTGTGACCAGTCTCGACTACCGGGTTTACCAGGAAAGTCCATTCCCAGGTGCCACTTTCCGACCATCGCTGTGTGGTAACCACGGGACTTGAGCATGGATGCCAAGGTCATTCGGCCGTCGCTGATCAGGCATTTGGCCTCGGCCCCCAATACACTTCGTTTCATTTGAGTTCGCCACGGATAGCGCCCGGTCAACAGTGCATAGCGCGACGGAGTACAAATCGAATCGGCACTGTGGCCATTGGTGAAGCTCACACCTTCAAGGGCAATCTGATCCATGTTAGGTGTCTGGAATTTCGAGTCTGGATTGAGAGCGCTCACATCTCCATAGCCCTGGTCGTC
>CAZOXC010000762.1:0-2272 GCA_964583205.1 uncultured Pirellulaceae bacterium
AATCTGCCCAGACTCCTGATGGGCGAGATCCGGAAACCAGCTTGGCAAGTTTGCGTTTCAATCTTTGCAGATTGACGATCTGTGGCTGCGGGTCAGTATTTTGTTTTTCAATTTGTTTGGGCGCTACACCCTTTTCGGCATTCCGTTCTGCTTTACGTTCCGAGCTGCGATGGATCCACCAGGGCAGTGTCAAATCCAGCATCAGGGCCGGCCGCAATCGAGTCCACCAGCTGAAAGATCTGGCGACTTGATCGATCGATCGTCCTCCCAGGCTGGGCAGAAAATAGCTGCGTAAATCCCAACCTCGATAACGCCATAACATCAGAGGGTAGACAAACATTTGCAGAAACTGGCCCAATCCGATCCAGACATCCAGACGCTTGGGCCGTTCAATTGAGGCGATGTCGATCATGCGAGGCTTGCCATCAATGAACTGAATGTTGTAAGCCGTCGCGTCTTTGAGCGAGTACCCTGATCGCAACAATTCAATTTGCAAATCAAGTGTCAGGCGGCCGGCTTCAGCCAGCATCGATGCGCTCCACTCATAGGGATAGGTGATTTGCTCGACTTTTTGATGGTGCAGAAAATGCTGAAAACCGGGAACTTCGCCGCGCAGTTTTTCAGCCAGCGGTTCGGTCACCCATTCAGTGCCAACCAGTAACTCACGCTCAATCAACGCTTCCAGTTGGCCGGCAGTTGCCAGACTTGAGAGAACCTCATGACAATCGCTGTCGATCGAGCGATAGATCTGGTCTTCGTGTTTGAAAACAAATCCAGAAGGGTCTCGATAAGAACCGGCAATCCGTTCGATGGTCGTATCCACAGTTTCCATTCGCGTCTTGAAGGAGAAAAGAACTATTCAGATGGCTGACCATCAGACTTTTGGCCGGCGATTCCACGGAAAGCTCCGAAGATCGTCTTACGGAAAAATGCCAGTGCACCCGCGATTCCGGCAATGATTAGTTGCAAAACCATCGCACCGGACATCGGATCAATGTAGCCCATCAAGTTCATCATGTCGTAGTCTCAAAGAAAAAGGTGATGCAAGCGGATACTCGCCTGTTAAAAAGTAGGTCGAGATTCGTGACACCGTTCATGCGGACCATCACTTTCAGGGAATTGCCACCCTGCGAGTTCAATAAACCTGCAAATTCGTTATGATTCCTACCAGTGCACCATCGGCCAATTGGGATCGACCGGTGAAGATGAGAATCTGAACAATCAATGGCAACGAAATCATGCAAACTTACCTGGGAATTGACGCAGGAACCCAAGGTCTGGCGGTCGTTTTAACTGACCAGCAGATGAATGTCCTGGCCACCGGCGATGGTCATTATGACATGATCCCGGATCTGGCCGACGGCTGTTACGAACAACAGCCTGGCGATTGGGAATCCGCTTTGGTCAGCGCAATGAATGACCTGCGCAACAACTTCCAGGATGAATTTACCGTTATGGCAATCGGAATCTCGGGCCAAATGCATGGCGAGGTTCTGATCGACGCCAACAACGATTGTCTGGGACCGGCACGCCTGTGGTGCGATGCTCGCAATGATGACGAAGGCGAGGAACTTACCGACCTGTTCGGCGTCAAAATGCCTAAACGAATCACTTCAGCGAGGTGGCTGTGGACCATCCGCAACCGCAATCAAATCGCAGCCAACACACAACGCATAACGACTCCCTCTGGATGGATTGCCCATCGACTGACGGGCGAGTGGAATTTGGGAATCGGTGACGCAGCCGGAATGTTTCCAATTGATCAGGCGACTCAAAATTACGACGAATCGCTGTTGAACAAATTCCGCGATTCGTTCGGACAGGATTCGATAACAGACTTGTCCAAATTGTTGCCCGCAGTGCGAGTCGCCGGGCAGCCAGCGGGCAGCTTGAACGAACACGGAGCAAGTTTGCTGGGGCTGCCGTCCGGAATTCCTGTTGCCGCAGCCGAAGGCGATCAACCGGCTGCGATGGCAGGATCTTTAATCGGTGAAGCCGGCATGGTTTCCGTCAGCTTCGGAACATCCGTCTGCGCAAACTCGATCGGCGACCGCAGCTTCAATGGCGTTAGCCAGGCAGTTGATCACTTTTGCGCTGCCGATGGAAAACCGATCAACATGGTCTGGCTGCGCAACGGAACAACCTACATGAACTGTCTGGTCGAGATGTTCGGCAAGGCGCTTCCTGCCGGTCAAGATCCGTTTGCGAACTTGATGCCGCAAGTCATCGATGCTCCGGCTGACTGCGGCGGACTGTTGGCACTGCCTTTCAT
>CAZOXC010000763.1:0-2270 GCA_964583205.1 uncultured Pirellulaceae bacterium
CTGAAACACACGATCGGTGGCATCGCCCCCGATGTTCTCAAACGTTGCAACTTCGGCGCCATCAATCTGTAACGAGAGGTTTTCCTGGCCAGAACCGCCTGCGGCGAAGATCTCTACTGCCGACAAAAGGATGCGGTTCTCAAGTGCTTCCAATTCGAGTGTCTGTTGCTGGTTTTTCATGAGGGTCTCAAGGGTTGAGGGCGAATGGGTGCGGGGAAACAAAAGGCGGCGGTTTGGTTTTCGTTGCGGCGAAATTATACCAATGGCGTGACAAACCGGATTCGTGCAGTATGACAATGTTTCATCCAGATTCCAATTGAAAAACAGCGAATTCCGGCCCTGTGAAACAGCTTGGAAATTGCATCCGCCGTCAGCGAGATCTGTTTAGCATGGCTCCCCGCGAAAACAACGAGCAAAACTCGGGATGACAACAGGTTTTGGCAGCCAGATGAGCAATGCGTTTTTAGTCGTTTATGTGATTTTTGAGACGTATTTAGACGAGAGAAATCGTCGGGTGATCGAATGGTTCCAATGGCGTCCGAAGTCCTGGGCGGGTTTAGGATCGATGCCGCAAAAAGTGAGTCGGGCAAGAGTGCCCAATCTGCAACTGCTCAGTTTAAGTAACTACGGAGTTTTATTTTTTTCCGCTTCTGCTTTCTTCCTGGCCTCGATCTGCCAGGAAGACAGTTCAGAGAATTCTGGCAAAGTGCCTTCCTTCACGGATTTGGCAAAACGCTTGAAAGCATTCGTACGAAATTCGCTTTTCCCTGTTTTGTGGTTGATGGCAGCTTCAACACCTCTTTCAGCGCTGGCAATAGCGTTTTCCTTGTCACCGAGCCGCCAGTATAGAATCGTTAGTTTTGCAAAGTGGTTGGGGCCAATTTTTTCTCCACCAGCGATCAGGTACTCGGCATAGGGGATAGTAAACGCTTTGATAAAGCTGATTGGGTAATCGTCAACTTTGCTCCCGGCTAAACGCATGCCGCTCGAAAGCACGAAAGAGTTTCTGGCGCTGCTCGGCGGCATTTCATTAAAGGCTGCAATTGCGGCTTGCCATTGTTTGCGCACGATGAGCAACTCAAGCTTCCAGACAGACAAATTGGGGTGGTCGGGATCGAGCGTCTCCACCTCGTTGATTTTCTCAGCCATCAGCTCTGCATCCTTGGCTCGTTTTGCAGAATAAATTTCCTGAGAAAGTTCGTCCGTCTTCCCGCGGGCATCGTGGGCAGCTTTGATCTTCGCAGCAGCTTGTTCGGCACCTTCATCGCCAGACAACATTAACTCGATCAGAGAATCCGTTAGCCGCACCGCTTCCGTCGCCAGCAATAACTTCCCGTTTCGCACAACGAATGCATGAGGGATGGCTTGCACCCCCGCTGCCTCCAACCACTCGGTTTGAAAAGCCGATTTGTTGGTATAGGCGACTGGATAGGACATCCCTTCACCCTTTGCCGCCACGTAGTTCACGACTTTTTCCCGATCTTCCTCCCAGCTATTCATGCCATGGACTCGTAGCCCTTTGTCATAATATTTTTCGTGAAGTTCATTCAGATGCGGAATCAACGCGACACAAGGAGGGCACCATGTCGCCCAGCACTCGAACACATAAACTTTCCCAGGTTCGAAAGCTGTTGGCCCTTCGCCCTGAATCCAGTCGGCTTTCATGATCGCGGCGAGGTTAACTTCAGAACCAGGGACCAGAGTAGGTTCCGTTTCCGGCTCTTGCGCAACCGCAGAAGTTGCCAAGGCCAAAATTGTACAGGCGACAATAACGTTCAAACTGCGCAGTCGAATCCGCTTGGGAAAACAAGATCGTATGTCAGTCTTATTTGCAATGATGTGATTTGTCATTATGAATTGCGGCTCTTTGAATTGAGTCTGATGTTTTGGCGGTGAAGCAAGTCCACCTTCGAGAGGTGACGCGTCTACAGACAACTTGAACTATCGTCCTGCAACACCTTTCGAGTATCTCAAGGAACAATATTACAGTCAAGCTTAGCCGCCAGTCCTTACACACGAACTGAGCTAGATTGCTATTTGGACGTCGCGATCTGTAACGGAGCGAACTTCAAATAGACGGGTTACGACCAACCCGGATAACCCCAAACACGATCGACCTACAGCGCCGAGGAATCGATTCTCAAACAGTTGCTTTCACTAAGCGGTCGTTTGTTCTGTCGATTTACCAATGAAGCTGCAAGAAATCGGAATTGCGGCAATTATCGGCGCGACTTGAGCCATCGCGACGAGAAAATTGGCCTCGCCAGAAG
>CAZOXC010000764.1:0-2264 GCA_964583205.1 uncultured Pirellulaceae bacterium
TGTGCACAATGCCTGGTCAAAGTTCATGAGGGTGGTGGCGAAATCCTGGAAATGGAAAAAGGCCACATCTCTCCCAAAGAGGCTCGCGAAGGTTGCCGCTTGTCATGTCAGGTCGCTGTTAAGCAGGATATGGCCGTGGAGGTTCCCGAGGAAGCGTTTGATACCAAGAAGTGGGAATGCACCGTTCGATCAAACGAAAATGTCGCGACCTTTATCAAGGAACTGGTCCTGGAATTGCCTGACGGTGAGGACGTAGGATTCAGAGCTGGTGGTTATATTCAGATCGAAGTTCCGCCACACACACTGGAATACAAAAACTTTGATATTCAAGACGAGTATCGCGAGGACTGGGACACTTACGACATGTGGCGTTTCAAGTCGGTCGTGGATGAAGAAGTGGTTCGAGCTTACTCGATGGCTAACTATCCTGGCGAGCAAGGCATTATCATGCTCAACGTTCGCGTGGCCTCTCCACCGCCAAGAATGCCGGACGTTCCACCCGGCGTGGTGTCCTCTTTCATCTTTGACCTGAAACCGGGTGACAAGTGCACCATTTCCGGACCTTACGGTGAATTCTTCATCAACGAATCAGAGTCCGAGATGGTTTATATCGGTGGTGGTGCGGGAATGGCTCCTCTGCGGAGTCATATTTTCGAGTTGTTCAAGAACTTGAAGACCGGACGTAAAGTCACTTACTGGTACGGTGGTCGAAGTCTGCGTGAGTTGTTCTACATCGACGAGTTTCGCGCGATCGAGAAGGACTTTCCAAATTTCAAATTCAATATTGCATTGTCTGATGCACTGCCCGAGGACAATTGGGACGGTTACGAAGGCTTTATCCACCAGGTTTTGCTGGACAACTATCTCTCCAAGCATGATGCTCCGGAAGACATTGAGTATTACATCTGTGGTCCACCGATGATGAACAGCGCTGTGTTTAAGATGCTGGACGATCTGGGTGTGGAACCAGAAAACATTCGATTCGACGATTTTGGCGGCTAGGTTTCCCGGTTGCAATCCAGGAAATCGCCGCAGACGCAGGACCCGATATGAATGGGAAATTGCAGTTGCTGGCGGCTCAGCTTTTGGCGTTCTTGTGTTCCGCAATCATCTTCACCGGTTCGCCCACGCTGCTTGCGCAGGAAACCAACGCGGATTCGGTGGATATCGAAGACCGCGAAGACTCGGTGGTCTTCTCGGGACGCACGATGGGACCGATTCAATACCGGGTGGTTGTAGCCAGAAGTAGCCGCAACCCCACATTGGACGACGCGGCCAAAAGCAAAATCGCGGCGGCGATCGAATCCGAATTGTCGATGGTTAACAGCTTGATGTCGACTTATGTTCCGTCGTCGGATGTTTCCAAATTTAACCGGTTTGAGCAAGTCAATCAGTGGTTTCCGGTTGACCTCAAAACAGCCACTGTCGTGAACTTGGCGCAAACTCATGCAGCCAATTCCGAAGGTGCTTTCGATATCACGGTTGGCCCGCTGGTGAACTTGTGGAGTTTCGGCTCCGACCAGCGAACTCGGACGATTCCCGATAAAGAGGATATTGCCGCTGCTTTGGCCAAGGTTGGTTATCAAAACCTGGAAGTGCGAATTGAGCCCCCTGCCCTGCTGAAAAAGATTCCGGCAATGGAGATTGATTTGTCGGCAATCGCAAAAGGGTGGGCTGTAGACCGAGTCGCTTTGGCATTGAGTGAGTCCGGGAGCAGTGATTTCCTGGTCGATGTTGGAGGTGAAGTCAGGTCAGGTGGCATGAAGGCTGGCGACACTGCCTGGATGGTCGGGGTTATTGAGCCGCCGCCGGGTAAGAATTCCGTTTATCAAAAAGTTGAGATGGGCCTTGATCAAAGCATTGCGACTTCCGGTGACTACCAAAACTTTTTTGTGGTGGACGGTACGATGTACTCGCACACGATTGATCCGAAAACCGGCTGGCCCGTGGAACATGGGTTGGCAAGCGTCTCGATCATTACGGAAGCTTGTTTCAATGCCGATGCTGCTGCCACAGCGGTCAGTGTGTTGGGGCCAGCAGCCGGAATTGAATATTGTGAGCAATACGGGTTCGAATATTTGATGATCGAGCGCCTGGAAGATGGCGAGTTCAAAGAGTATCGCTCGGACGGATTCGCTGTGACCACTGCACAGTCATCATCGGACTCGGTACCCGCCAGTAAGGGTTTGCTGAGCCTGTTCTTGGGCGCGCTGGTCGTAACGTTGTTGGTAGTCGCGGGAATGGCAGTTGGTGTGATATTCGGA
>CAZOXC010000765.1:0-2246 GCA_964583205.1 uncultured Pirellulaceae bacterium
TCCACACACTGTATACGACCGAAACTGTTGTTATCGATATTGTCTTCGCCATGCGAAATATAAACGTACTTGCCATCGATTACAGGACTCGAGTTCAAGCCTCGCAAGCTCATACGGAAACCCCAGATTGGTGTACCGGTCCGAGCGTTAATCGCGTAGATGCCTCCATCGCTGTTGCCACCGATCAGCATTCGAGTCCCGTTCAGCACTGTGACGAACGGAACCGAGTAATTTGTGTCCTGTGGAGCACCACCGGGAGCAGAAACCCATTGCAGGTCCCCAGTCTTTTTGTCGAATGCGTAATACGTTTGCTTTGGCGGAGGCAATTTTTGATCGCCCCAGTTGTTGACCATGAAACTAACGATCACTCGATCTTCATCGATAATTGGCGTTTGTGTCCGTCCACCGTAGCCCGAGATCTTACCGAATTCTTCCAGCAAAGACTTTTCCCAAATCACGTTGCCCTTGTCATCGTAACATCGGAACAAGCCACACACCGAATGCATGTAAACGAATCCAGTTTCTTCATCGCCACACATCGCAGCCCAACCAACTCGAGGAGCTGGAATGTCTGTTTGGAATACGTTGAATCGATCCTCCCATAACAGGTCACCCGATTCGGCATCCCAACAAACCACTCGCTCCTGCACATTGACTTTTTCTACGTCATCATTCATGTCCTCATTGGTTCGGCAACTGATGTACACCTTGCCATTCAGGACGATAGGAGTGGCTCGCCCACCAATATCCGATTGCCAGAGAACGTTTTCTTCTGGTTCAAGTGAAAAAGTTTCGACCAGATTCGCTTCTGTCGAAATTCCATTTTGGTTAGGGCCACGCCAATGAGTCCAATTTTGCGCATCCAGATTTTGCGTCAGCAAACCGCCGCCAAAAATCAGGCATAAACCTAAGGTAAGTAAACTCGATTTCATCGTATTTTCTCTTGTTTTTTGTTTGAAAACAGCACGGATAATAGTACTTGAGCAACACCCTGATTACCAGCGGTTAAGCACCGAACGAGCTGTAGATATACCCAGCCGATCCTCAGCAGGCTCTGCCCGTTTCCTTTTAACGTTCTGAGACGAGAATTGTGTTGCCATTGGAACAATTCTCTGGCCTTTTTTTGACAGAAACCAATCTCATTTTTTTGGCGATTTGACCGGCCCGGGAAAAAAGGCGTTGGTTCGCATGCAATATTCGCGATACCCCGGACGACGGTCGCCGATCGTTTTCTCCAGCATCGCGACGCCCGATACCTTCAGCAACAAAAACGACATCAACAAAGGGCTGGCAATGGTCGTCCAACCAAAGGCACTGATGGAAACAATGAAGATCCCCCACCAGATTAAAAAGTTGCCAAAATAATTAGGATGCCGGGAAAATCTCCACAGACCTTTGTCGAGCACCTGCCCCTTGTTTTCCGGGTTGCTCTTGAACACAGCCAATTGCCAGTCCGCAATTGCCTCAAACAGCCAGCCAATCAGCCAAACCACAAAGCCAACCAAGTCCAACCAGGTCAATGGGCAGTCGGCCGAAGACACCCCAGCAACTATCACCGGGAACGAAATGAACCACAGCAATGTGCCTTGAAGCAAAAACACCGTGAGCAAGCTGACCCACCAAAACTTCTTACCATGCTTTTCTCGCATTGCAGCATAGCGCGAGTCCTCTTGATGACCCAGGTTCCTGACGAACAGGTAGCCCGACAGACGGATTGCCCAGATCGTCACCATCGCACAGAGCAAATACATTCGAGAACTGCTTTCTGCCTGCGCGAATACCACCCAGGCAACCAGCGCAAATCCGATCCCCCAAAAAGGATCGACGATACCAGCGTCTTTTTTCACGATGCTGATCAACCATACAATCAGCATCATTGTGATCGCGGCAGCAAGGCAACTCACAAACACCAGAGCTAACACGATTTCACCAAACTGTCTGGCTGGGCCACTGCGGCTCGAGTCGGTTGCAGCAAATAATGCGACACAAACCACTCGTCACCATCGTTCAACTGAAAGAACTCAGCCGACGACAGGAAGAACAGCCGCCAGCGTTGGAACCAGCGGGCCGCATTCTCTGCACCATAAGTTTGTTTGAACATATCAGTGATTTCGTGGCGATGTTCATCGTGTCGAGCCAACCACTGCAGCAGCGTCTTCGAATAGTGACTTCCGTTCCACCGTTGCTGCTTGATCACTTGCATATCGTTTTCAAAATTCTCAAAAACGTTTGCCGAGGGCATTATC
>CAZOXC010000766.1:0-2241 GCA_964583205.1 uncultured Pirellulaceae bacterium
GCCAAAATTCCCCGACACTTGGGTGGATTGAAGTGGTTTACTGATGTCGGCAGCGAGTCAGGGCGACCAGCAGTCTGGTGTTGCCTGTTTGAGCAATGAGTCTGGAATCCTCTGGGCGTGATCGTTGAATTTAAACGATAAACGCCAGTCTGTTGGTTCAAAACGGATCGTAAAAACGGTAAACTGACGGCAGAAATGAAGGCATCTGGTGACTCAAATCATCAGGAAACTGAATAAAATTATCGATTTCAAATTGAGGTCCCCAACCATGCGTAAAAGTCTCTTAGTCGCAATGTTGGTCTTGAGCATTCCGGCAATGGGTATTGCCCAGGAAGCTGACAGCAAGACTCACAAAGTCAAAGCGGAACATTTTAAGATTGATGTTGAAGTCGAGGGAGTCGTTGAATCGGCTTCGATGCAGGAAATCTCTGTTGATACAGAATCCTGGACCGATTTGAAAATCAAGAAAGTTATTGAAGAAGGCAGTTCGGTTAGTCAGGGCGACACAATTCTGTGGTTTGAAACCGAATCGATTGACAAGTCGCTGGAAGAAAAAAAGTATGCGCTTCAGTTGTCGAAATATGGTTTACAGGAGCTTGAGCTGACGGTTGACGGGTTGGCGAAAACCTTGTCGCTTGACCAGGCGCTGGCCGAGCGAACGATGCAGCATGCCAAAGAAGATTACGACTATTTTAATGACGTCGAACGTCCGATGAGTGAAAAGTCGGCTCAAAACAGCTTGAAGAGTTCGCAATGGCAACTTGAGAACTCGCAGGAAGAATTCAGCCAACTTGAGCAGATGTATACTGAAGATGAGTTGACCGAAGAATCGGAAGCGATTGTTCTGAAGCGTGCCAGACGAAGTGTGGAGCAGGCCGAATTCTGGCTTGAACGACAACAACAGACGACCAAACGGACTCTGGAGACATCTTTGCCGCGTTCAGCCACGACCAAGAAGGATGAGTTGGAAAGGCAAGAGTTGAACTTCGAGAAATCCAAGATCACGTTGCCGATGACTCTGGAAAAGAAAAAGATCGAGCTGGATAAAACGAAATTCTCTCTGGATAAGGCAGTAAAATCATTGGCCGATTTGGAAGCCGATCGCACGATGATGGAAATCAAAGCTCCCGCCAATGGTATTCTTTATCATGGCAAGTGCGTTCGCGGAAAATGGTCTGGCTCCGTCAGTGCAGGCAATCGTCAATTGAAAGAAGGCGGAGCGGTTTCTCCGAAGAAGACCATCATGACGATCGTCGATCCTTCAAACGTGTTTATCCGTTGTGATCTTGCTGAAGCACATTTGGGCTCGTTGAAACTTGATATGGGTGGAAAGGCGACATTGGTGGCCTATCCAGACAATAAGTTCAACGTTTCGGTAGGCTCGATCAGCTACATTCCAATTTCGGCTGGCAAGTTTGATTGTACTTTTAAAGTGAATGACCAGGTCAACTGGATGCCCGGCATGAGCTGCAAAGTCAAAATTCGTATTTACGAAAATGCCAACGCTTTGACAGTTCCTTCTTCAGCCGTTTTCACTGACGATGATTCTGAGTACTACGTTTACGTAAAACGCGACGACGAAAATGAGAGGCTGGTTGTTACTCGCGGTAAATCTCACGGTACTAAAACTGAAATCACCGCAGGGCTTCGTCCGGGCGATGAAGTCTTGTTGAAAAAGCCGTAAGCGATTTGCCAAGTCACACTCAAGTTGAAATTCCGGTGGTGATATGAACTCAATTAGACTTTTTGTTGCAGCAATCCTGAGCACCTGTCTGCTGGTCAATTCCGCCAGTTATGTGCTTGGGCAGGATCAAAATCAACAGTCAAGTCAGGACGGGACGAAACGGTTGATTGCCGATCCGCTTGATTTCAGCAAGCCGCCGGAGATTCCCGAGTACGACAAACCGACAGAAGATGAAATCCGCGCCTCGATACGTCGGGGCGTTGATTTCATATTGTCCAATCAGAACAAGAACGGTTCCTGGGGTTCGCACTTTACCGAGCGTGATTTTGAAATCTACGCGCCGATTCCCGGAGCGCATAAAGCTTTTCGAGCAGGCGTGACTGCCATGTGCTTGATGGCTCTGGTGGATGTTGATGACGACCGAATTGAAGTTTCGGAAGCCATTCAACGCGGCGAAGACTGGATGTTCAGCGATCTGCGTGGAGTTAAACGGGCTACGGGAGATGCGATCTACAACGTTTGGGGACACTTGTACTCCGTTGAAGCACTTTCCAGAC
>CAZOXC010000767.1:0-2236 GCA_964583205.1 uncultured Pirellulaceae bacterium
GAAGCCCTGGGACTCGTTGTGCACCAAAGATGGAGGGCCAAAGGTCCGGCCGTTTATCTAACCCAGCTTGAAGCCCTGGAAATCATTTTCCGCGTGAGACTCGAGAGACCTTTACTCGTCGAAGGTCGAGAACTTGTGAACTGTCGTGTGCCGATAATTTTCGCCAGCTTTTAAAAGGGTGCTGGGGAATGTTGGTTGATTCGGCGAGTCTGGATAATGTTGAGTCTCCAGGCAGAAACCGTGGTGTTGATCGAAGCCGCCACTTCCGGCTGTGCCGTCGAGGAAATTTCCGGTGTAGAACTGTAAACCGGGTTGGGTTGTCCAGACTTCCATCGAGCGTCCCGTGGCAGGTTCTTTGACGGTGGCTGCCAGTTTGAGTGACCCATCTTGATTGTTCAGCGCGTAACACAAATCAAAACCTCGCGGATCAGAATCACCAACCTCGTCCAACCGATCGCCCATTTCACGAAACTGGGTAAAGTCAAACAGAGTGTCTTTGACGGCAGAAATTTCGCCGGTGGGGATCAGTGTTTCGTTTGTCGGCAAATAATTGTCGGCTTCAATTTTAAGTTGGTGGTCGGTGATCGCACCAGAACCGGCAAGGTTCCAGTAGTTGTGGTTCGTCAAGTTCACGTGGGTATCCTGATCCGTTTCGGCTTGCAGATCCACGATCATCTCATTCTGGTTGGTGAGAATATATTCGGCAGTCACGGTAAGCTGGCCGGGATAGCCTTCTTCACCATCGACACTGGTGTAGCTGAACCGGACACCAACTCGATCATCACCTTCAATCTTCTCGGCCCGCCAAACAACTTTGTCAAAACCAATATCGCCACCATGCAAGTGATTTGGGTCGTTGTTGGTTGCTAATGAAAAGGCTTCACCATCAATTTCGAACTTGCCATTGGCAATCCGATTACAAAACCGCCCCACGGTCGCTCCGAAATAGGATCGGCAAGCTTCGTAACCGGCGATGTCATCACAATCCAAGGTGATGTTGGTCATCTTTCCGTTGCGGTCTGGAACTTCCAGTGAAGTCATGATTGCACCGTAATTGATCATCTTCATGACCAGCCCGTTCTCGTTGGTGCAGGTAAACAGATGAACTTCCTGACCGGACTTGGTCATTCCAAATTCCGACATCGTGACATCCGGTGTGAAGAGGTCATTGAGGGTTCGTTCAGCGGTTGGATAATTGGGAGACAATTCTTTTGATTCTTCTGGTAGGGAACCGGGGTTGGAATTAAAAACCGCCAGCGCAATTACGCCAACCAGAAAAGTCACTGTGCAGAATAGAGTTTTCATGAACCGCCGAAGCTCCAGAACCCGTTCAATTCTCACGAATTCAAAGATTGAAAGGGTGTTACGAGACCAAATCCATTCTCGTATAGAAATTCCCTGATTGATCGAGGGCCATTATGGGCCGCGGCCAAACGACTGTCCAGTAACCAAAACCACTTAAAAGCCCGAGTTTCCTTAATGAAACGAAAGTAAAAACGACTGACTGCAAGACAGGAGCAGCAGCGGTTACAATAATGGTGTCATGACCAATAAATCAGCCGAATACTTGACGGTGGATAACCAGCAAACTGCCGTTGATTGGGAACAAGCGCTGGAGGAGCATGATCGATGGCTCCGTTCGATTGTCTACAACCGCCTGGGTGAGCCCGGCGCTGTAGAAGATGTAATGCAGGAGGTAGCTCTTGCGGCGGTCCGTCAATCTGCTCCGATCAGGGATACCAACAAGGTAGCTCCCTGGTTGTACAGATTAGCGGTTCGTCAGTCTTTGCTTTACCGGCGCAAAATGGGTCGGATGAGAAATCTGACCAAGCGTTACGCTGAGAGAAAGCGTCCCACTGAACAAGACCAAAGTGGTACTCCGTTGGAGTGGTTGCTTTCAGGTGAGCGAGGCGACATGGTTCGCCGGGCACTTGGACGAATCAAATCCAGCGACGCCGAGTTGCTTCGTCTCAAGTACCACCAGGATATGAATTATCACCAGATCGCCGAAAAACTTGGAATCAGTCATAGCGCAGTGGAGGCTCGCCTTCATCGAGCTCGTGCAAGACTGCGAAAAGAAGTTTTAATTGTCGGCAACGAATAGAAAACAAGAAACGAGAACCGGCAATTCCCTGTTGCGGATCTTCTAACATAAGAAAGAAAATGAAAGACAACCCTTACGTTACAGATGCTGAACTCTATCGACTGGTGGACGGCCAGTTGAATGATCAGGAAT
>CAZOXC010000768.1:0-2235 GCA_964583205.1 uncultured Pirellulaceae bacterium
GCATATCGCTGCCATGAGTCCCTCGATGTTGACTTTCGAGGAATTCGATGGCGATTTCGTGAAGAAGGAAGTTGAAGCTCTGCAGGGAGCCATCACGGTCGAAAACGAAGATCGTCAGCGGTTGGGTAAACCTTTGAAAACGGTTCCCGCTTACGGAAGCCGGTCGCAATTGACTGCCGAAGTCATGGCCAAGGCCGAAGAAGATATCAAGGCGGAACTGCAGGCCGAAGGCAAGCCGGAAAAGATCTGGGACAAAATCGTGCCCGGAAAGATCGAACGCTTTGTCGCCGACAATACTCTGCTCGATCAACAATTCTGCTTGCTCAACCAGTTCTTCGCATTGGACGATTCGAAGACCGTTGACCAGGCCGTAAGTGACTTCGCAGAGGGCGCCGAAATCGTGGCGTTTAAACGAGTCGCTGTGGGTGGCTAGTTGCTGTGGCTGGTTGCTGTGGGTAGCTGGTTGCTGCCGGCACACATACCAAAACAAAAAAGAGCCTCGGGTTAACCGAGGCTCTTTTTTTATTTGAAACTGATCCGCCAAATCTGATTGGCTTATTCGCTGTCCGGTTGTTGTTCTCCCTGGTCAGTATCCGTTTTCAGCGAATCCAGGTGTGACTGGTCAAGTCTGGTGTCGGCCAGTATCGAGCCGTCCGCATTCTTGTTGATAAACCGGAAGTAAATTCCCAAGTCAAACATTTCCTCGAGCTCATTCCAGGCTCCAGACTTTTTGTAATCCGTCACGACACCCTTGCGAACTACTTGATCGGTAAACTGAGACTTGTCCAGCAAGATTTCCGGTTGATGAATGTATTCGAAAACGATGCCATTATCGCCCTCGCGCCGCACATCGACACTCTGAAATTGCTGCGGCGTTCCATGCTCTGCGGAAACTTCGTCGTGCAAACTGATCACGTTATTGATCATGGCTTCTTTGCGAGATTCATCGGTGATACAACCACCGAACAGGCTGCAGGAAACGATAAGCATTAGAAACACAGTTCGGTTTGGATTCAAAGATCGACCGTTCATGGTTGGTTCCAGGGTTGTTGGATCTGGCTTGTTGGTGCCGGCTTGGAGGCCGGGCACTGAGGCTTGTCAGGCGACGAACAACCTAACATTCGCTCGGCAAAGAAACAACGATGACAGCGACACGCAAATTGCTTTCAAATTCGCAGGCTGGGCGATGAAAACGGCGGGTTTCGCCCGGGAATCAATATGGTTAAGTTATTTTAGTCGGCGGTCCGAGGGTGAATCCGGGATGGTCAGCCTGAAGACGACTGGTCCGACGATTCAAGGAAAAAATTTACTGGAAATAAGCCATGAGTGAGTCGCCCGTTTACCGCCGAGTAATTTTGAAATTGTCCGGCGAGAGTTTTTCGCCTTCTGGCGAGCGGGGCATCGCGATGGACGAGGTGACCCAGATTGCGCAGGAAATCGTTTCGGCAACGAAACTTGGTTGCCAGATCGCAGTCGTGATTGGTGGTGGAAACATCCTGCGAGGTAGCCAGTTCAAGGCATCCAATAACTCGATTCGTGAAGCAACCGCACATTACATGGGCATGCTGGCAACCGTGATCAACGGCCTGGCTCTGCAGGACGCCATCGAAAATCAAGGCGCCAGCACTCGATTGATGAGCGCCATCAAAATGGATGGCGTCTGCGAACCCTACATTCGTCGTCGAGCTGATCGGCACTTGGAAAAAGGCCGCATCGTCATCCTGGGTGCTGGGACCGGCGGCCCCTTTGTCACCACCGACACCGCCGCAGCTCTGCGGTCGCTGGAATTGGGTGCCGACATTCTGATGAAAGCAACTCGAGTCGAAGGAGTGTACAGCGACGACCCGGAAAAGAATCCACATGCGATCCTTTACTCGGATCTGGACTACAAAACCGTCATGGAAAAGAACTTGCGAGTTATGGATTCCACGGCGATCGCCCACTGTATGGAACGTGACATGCCAGTCATGGTGTTTAACTTCCGCAAGCAAGGCAACATTGAAAAAGCTATTCGCGGTCAGCAAGTCGGTACTGTTATCGGCAGTAACCGTGAAACTCAAACTGCATAATTTGAAGAATTGAAAACGGGAAATTCCAATGTCAACTGAAGAAATATTGTTGGATAGCGAAGATCGCATGGAGAAAGCACTGGATGTGCTCAAGAAAAACCTCGCCGGAATTCGCACCGGACGAGCCAACCCTGGCTTGGTGGATTCTCTGCGAGTAGATGTGTAT
>CAZOXC010000769.1:0-2234 GCA_964583205.1 uncultured Pirellulaceae bacterium
GGATATACATTGCCAGTTCGAACCGGCAATTGTTGAATTTTGATGCGAAACTGATTTCTATCCAGCTCCAGATTGTCGCGGACTCGCACTTTAGGCAGGATCACACCCAGATCGGCCGCAAATTCACGTCTGAATTCGCTGATCATGTCCAGCAACTTTCCGTTGCGGTGTGGATCGGCCAGTTGGATCAAATCCACGCCCAACTCAAACTCGATCGGGTCGATCGCCAGACAATTTTCGATTAATTGCTCAGTCTCCGACTTGGGATCGACCAGATTGGTTTCTTCTTTGACGACACCCCGCTCCTGATTACTTGAGAGCAACAGTCCCAACCCGACGCAACAACCGCCGATTGTGAGCAAGGGGATGGTGGGCAGTTGGGTGAATGTCAGAGTGACCAGGAAAAATGCGGCGACAAACAGAACTTGGGGGCGGGCGAATATTTGACTCAGGAACTCCAGCGGCAGATTGCTTCTTTCCGAGCTGCGGCTGATCAACATTGCTGCAGCAATCGCGATCAGGAAAGCCGGGATTTGTGAAGCTAGCCCGTCGCCGATCGTCAACATCGTAAATGTGCTGACGGCGGATTCCAGCGACATACCCTGCGATAATCCGATCGCCAATCCGCCCACTATGTTAATGGCTGTGATCAAAACACCTGCGATGGCGTCGCCTCGCACGAATTTGCTGGCACCGTCCATGGCACCGAAAAAATCTGATTGTCGACCAAGGTCACGGCGGCGTTTTTGTGCTTCGCGATGATCGATCAGGCCGGCTTTGAGATCTGCATCGATGGCTATTTGTTTGCCGGGCATACCGTCCAGCGAAAAACGGGCGGCCACTTCACTGATTCGAGTGGCTCCTTTGGTAATCACGACAAACTGAATTACGACAATGATTGCAAAAATGATAATACCGACGATCATTTGATCTCCGGCCACAAACTGCCCAAAGCTTTGAATCACTCCGCCGGCGGCCTCCATTTCCGAATCCGCACCTCGGCTGAGGATTAAACGCGTAGTTGCGACGTTGAGTACCAGTCGTCCCAGCGTTGCAATCAAGAGTAGCGAGGGAAAAACGGTGAGTTCCAGCGGGGATTTTGCTTGCACAGTCGCCAGTAAAACGATCACGGCCAACGTGATGTTGGCGGCCAACAGCAAGTCAATGATGTTTGGTGGTAGCGGGATCAGGATCACCAGCACACCGGCAATAATTGCCAGTGGCAGAATGAGTTCTCGAATTTTGGGGGACGAAAAATCCATGGGTTCCGCATTTTGCGTAGTGTGGGGCGAGCAGGTTAGAAGAATGGCGATTGGGCGTCCAGTTGAGTTGTTTGAAGAAACCGCCTTGGCTTGAATCAGCGCCAGCGGAAAAACGCCATGATTGTGGAATTATTTTGTTGGAATCACCGTCAAAACGCCTGTCTTCCGGTTTTTGCTTGGAAAACAAGTTTTTTTGTAACAGAATCGCGCAACGCTCGTTTTGATTTCCAAAGACGCAAACATTTGTTTGCAACCAGATCAAACGGCCAGATCTAAAGGATAGTTTGCTAATGAACTCCCAACATCGCAATTGGGTGACAAAGGCCCTTGAGGATAACGAACAACGCCTCACAGCCTATGTTGCGCGGATTCTGGGTGGAAAATTTGATTTGGCTGCCGATGTGGTGCAGCACGCGTTCTTGAAACTGTGTCACCAGGATCGCGAGGCGCTTGGAGACAACGTTGCCGCTTGGCTTTATCGAGTCTGTCGAAATCGAGCATACGACGAAATGCGAAAAATCAAAATGAGCATTGAACGCAATGGGTTCGCCAGCCAGAAAACCGAAATTGAGGAAACTCAATATCGTGATTTGGAACGAGGCGAATTGATGGCGGGCGTCCAGGAGTTGCTTGAACGATTACCCGATGAACAACGTGAAGCAATAGACATGTGGTCGCACGGACTGCGTTTTCGCGAAATCGGCGAGGCGCTTGGCAAGAGCGAAGGGGCCGTGCGAGTCAGTGTGCATCGAGCGATCAAACAGCTTCGCACTTCCCAGTTGGTGCGCTCTCACCTTGCGTCCGAGTTCGCGGGCGAATTGAACATTGGTACCTCACCGGACCCTTCGGTTTCAGATATGGGTGCCCGAACTTAACTCCCGGTTTTGCTCACCACTTCTCATTTTCAGTTATTGCAAAAAAGACAAAACGATGAACAAGCGAAACAAACAGTCGTTCGATAACGATGAAAAG
>CAZOXC010000770.1:0-2233 GCA_964583205.1 uncultured Pirellulaceae bacterium
GTTTAACACGTCGTTTTGATAAGCGGGCATTTGTAGGACGAAACCACGACTACTTAGGTCGGAACGGTTGTTAATGATGCCAGCCTGACCTCGGCCTTGGAAGTTTTGTCCCTGCTGAGATTGCGAGTTGTCTTGGCGAACCACGAACACGCGATAGGTTCGTTTTCTCAGCAGAGTCACAATGATTCGGCCGTCTTTCAAAATCGGGTCGTCTCCGCCTCGGTAGGCACGAGAAACCATTTGCTCAGCCTGCTGAATTGTTAATCCTCTTACGGGAATCGGATCAACCAAAGGCATGGATAGCGTGCCGTCTTGTCTCACTGGAATCGGAAATCCGATAGCCGGTGGCAAGTCGCTGCCTGGACTGGCTTGGGTGACGGGAGGTGCTGAATCAAATTCGCCCAAAACACCTTCGACGAAGATGCCGAGAACGTCATTCTCATCTAGCAAGTAGTTTCTCGGTGCCGGTTGGCTCAACCTAGCGGGATCAATGTTTGTTTTGTTGGCTTGAGGCTCCGCCAAAAACTGCAGTGGAACTCGCTCAGCCGGAATAGACTGGATCGGAGAAAGGATCGAAGTGCATCCGGACGCCATCAGGCTCACCATGATTGCGGCAAGCGCTGCCAAGCGTGCACGAATTCGAGTGTTCGTGTCATTGTGATTTTTCTGCATCACTGTCGCGCCCCCGTTTGTATTGAACTTTTTCATCGTCGTGTTTCAGTAAGAGATTTGGCTTGGATCTTGTGAATAGCAATTGCACCCCAGGAATCAACGCGTTCGTAAATCAGAGTTTACGAAACGATGATCCCCCGAATACTATCGCCTGGTCCCGTAGTCAAAATCGGCTGGGGCC
Organism: uncultured Pirellulaceae bacterium; assembly: GCA_964583205.1. GTDB lineage: Bacteria > Planctomycetota > Planctomycetia > Pirellulales > Pirellulaceae > CALMEE01. The sequence goes on from CAZOXC010000770.1 coordinate 854, forward strand.
ACAGTTCGGATATATGACCTGTCTGCCGAAACCGGTGAAGTGGACGGCAAATTAGGCAACGATGCCTGGCTCTGCCTTGGTTGCCCACTAGGAGTGACCAATGGAACCTTGTTTTCAGGTTGGACAATAGGAACGTCCTGAGGCGTAGTTTTTGTTGCTTTGTCTTGCTTGATAGCCGACTGAATCATTCGCGAAACGAAAACGTCGCGATAGGTGCCAGCATGGTCTCGTTTGGCTGCAGCTACACCCGCTGGATACCCCTCAAACCAAGCGTTGACACACTGTGCCCCATCGGGAGTCTGGTAGTCAAACCCCCAGTAGCATTCTGGAGGCGTGGCTGGAACGTATCCGTCTCCACCATTGCAGATGTCGACGTAACCCGCTTCGAAACCCGATTCAAAATGGCTTGCGTAAGGGCGATTGCAATTGGAATATCTCAAGTTGCAAGCACGCTTGGCCCAAATATTGTCGCGATAATCGCTGAACACTTTGTCAATAAGCGAGCCGTCGAATATGTCAGGCGTTGGTAGGCTGCTGCAACCAGCAAGTTGCAACGACATTAAGCCAAATGCTATGGCCAAAAGAATTTTGCTGCCGGACCTTACGGACGGTACTGAATCGGATGTCCGCTTTTCGCGCACAGCAACGTTTTTGATGTTCATTGGTTCCCCCCAAAAATCATTTTCTGCCAGACGAACGAATCGCTTATGCAGATGAGTGATAAACGTGTCTATCACCTCAACCCACTAATCGCCATTTAAGCTGTAGTGAATTTAGCGAAGATCGCGTCTATTCCGTTTTTCGCAAAAAATACATTTCTGCGGTTCATTACGCTTGCGATAAGAGATCGCTGTGCCAGCACGGTTTGTGCTTGCAAAAACGGAAGTGGGGCCGAAATAGTCGGGGAAAAGAATTGGGCGAGAAGATCGTTGATCAAATAACGCCCGAATGGATCAGTCAGCTACTTTGCCATCAACCAGATGAATTATATGGTCAGCAGTTTCGGCGATTCGGTCGTCATGAGTGACCATTACGATCGTGAGTTCTTCGTCTTGGGAAAGTTCGGTCAAAGTCTTCATGACTTCTTCGCCGTTCTGGCCGTCCAGATTTCCGGTTGGCTCGTCTGCCAGCAAAACCGAAGGCTTCGAGATCAAAGCACGCGCAATCGCAGTTCGTTGCATTTCACCACCGCTGAGTTGACTGGGACGGTGCTTTAGTCGATGTCCCATTCCGACTCTTTCCAGCAATTCCTTTGCCCGCTTGGTGTACTTCGACTTGTTACGCAGATACGAAAAAAAGCCACTTTCAACCATTTTGGGAATCAGTACATTTTCCAGCACGGTTAATTCTGGAAGCAAATGGTAAAACTGAAAGATCAAT
>CAZOXC010000771.1:0-2221 GCA_964583205.1 uncultured Pirellulaceae bacterium
ACTTCCTGCTGACCGCGAGTCCGCCGTTTCCAGATGCGTCGCCCGCAGAAAAACTGGTTGCTCATCAGTTGGAATCTCCAACACCCCTTAGGCAACATCGCGACGATGTTCCGGAAGCTGTGGCAGCGATTGTCCAACGCATGATGTCGAAATCTGCCGACGACCGTTTCGCCACACCGGCCGAAGTCGTCGTCGCGCTGAACACCATTGACGACGGTTCGATTCCGGCAAAAAAAAATCACCAGCGTCGCGCTGTGAAACAGGCACTTTCTCGTTCAGCGATCAAGAAGCTTGTCAGCGCGATGATCGGGTTGTTTGCCCTTGCCGGGTTGATCGCACTGCTGATGGCAAAAATCACGATCAGCACGCCGCAGGGTGACGTCGTTGTCGAACTGGCTGAAGGCGTCGATGCCGAAGATTTGCGAATGGAAGTGATCGGCAATGGCCAGATTCACATCGCAGACGCAGACAACAACTGGAAAATTCATATCAAAGAAGGCGCGTACCGCGCGCGTTTGCTGGGCGGCATGGACGAACTGGAACTCAAGCCTGACCGAATTCGCGTTATTCGCAACGAAATCCAGCGCGTCTCCATTACGCTTCGCCCGCCGGCACCGGAACCGCATGTCGAAGAGTTCGTTTCCGTCGAACGTGAGGTTGCCAAATGGGTGCTGTCGGTCAATGGGAAAGTTGCCTGCTACGGTAACCAGGAAAAATATGTCACGACTGTCGAGAGTCTTCCTGCGGAGCCACTCGAGCTTCACTCGATTGATCTGACGGGAGCCGCCTGGGCACTAGAAGATATTCAGCGGCTGCCAACACTGCCCAATTTGGACCGACTGATCATTGGTCCGCCCAAAAACTCTACGCCATTGAATTCAAACAAGACGAGGTTTCAAATCACATCAGAAGTGATCGAAACTCTTTCCAACTTGCCAACGCTGAGAGTGCTTCATTTCCGCAACGTCCCGCTGGACGATGACTTACTTTTGCAGCTCCCGTCAGCTCGGCAAGTCCGACTGATGACGATTTCCGGCAGCACAAAGATTTCTCATGAACAGCTTGATCGACTGCGTGAAGCACTGCCGGAAGTTCGCATTCTCAGCGATGTCGATCAGTCACTGACGGACACTGCGATGGATCAAGCGAAGGAAGGCCTGCCGCCCGTCGCGATTGACCGCCGAGTGGCCCGCTGGGTCATTTCGCTCCATGGTGATGTGTGTGTAAACAGCGAAGTAAATGTCCAACTTGTCGAGAGGGAACAGTTGCCAACAGAGTCGTTCCGATTGACGACGATTGATCTGCGCGGTTGCCGTATTTCATCCGATGAGCTGCGCCGTCTCAGCGGATTAGACAATCTCTGGCGACTCTATTTGGGTGCTCTGTGGGGACCCACAGGCCTCGATGCGAATACGATCGACGTGTTGGCCACGTGCGATATGCCGACCCTCGAAAAGTTGTACATCTACCACGTGCCGATTGGGGACAATGGGCTGAAGAACCTAAAACGAATTCCCCACGTTTTCGAACTGGCTCTGTACGGAACTGCGATCACTGATGAAGGACTAGCCTCGGTTGCCGAGTTGCCAGAGCTTCATCACCTGTACCTCGATCACACAAAGATCACGGGTTCCGGATTGGTTCATTTGGCCGGTCACGAAATTCAGTCACTGTTTTTAGTAGAAGCACCACTCACCGAGGCTGGTTTTGTGACGATGCCGGATTGGCCCAATCTGGAAAGGTTGCGAATCGATGGAACGCCTCTGACAGATCGAGCCATTCAATCTCTGTCTCGATATCCCACGTTACGGGATCTGGGGCTGAATCTGCTAACGAACACATCGCACAAGGCGTGGTCCGTCTTTGAACACCTGCCGGAATTGACGAAGGTGCGGTTCCGAGTCAATCCGAATTCTGTTGATGACAGGCTATTTGCTCATCTGACTCATTGCAAAAAACTCGAGCACCTGGATTTGGAGCTGTGCCAAATTACCGACATGGGATTGAAACAGCTCGACAATCCGTCACTCAAGTATCTGGACTTACGAAACTGTGCGCGTCTGACGGCCTCTGGCCTCAACGAACTGAAGCAACGGCGAGCGAACTGCCAAATCATTTCGAGTTTCGACGCGAGCCACCCTCCTCCACGCAGTCCCACCAAGAATTGAAACATTCGGGTAGCGGAACTCGACAACGGCGCGTTGTTTTTTTTTAGCAATGT
>CAZOXC010000772.1:0-2221 GCA_964583205.1 uncultured Pirellulaceae bacterium
GCACGGTGCCGTTTTCGCCGGCAAGCTGTTCGATAATTTCCGGACCGGTTGTAACCTTCTTGAATAAGCTGCTATGATGTTTTGAAGGATCTGTTTAATACTCGTTATCAAGCGGGTCGCCGAAAGCTCGCACGTGCGTTCCTGTGGGCGGCTTCTTTCTGCCAGTCCAATCGTCAAACTTGCGACTGCCAATGGCAATGATATTGTTCTGGCCTTCCCAGCGAAAAACATTGCCGGTGCGGTTTATGAAAAACCACTGACCGTCTTTGCCCAGCAACCAACGATCACGATTGGGTCCATAATCTTCGTGGTAGTTGCCGGTTGTGTGCAGCGCAAGTTCATCTGCAAATCGTTTCGCCTCTTTCAAGGTCCGCATCTCATTGCGTTCTTTGGGAGGCAGGTCATCGATGTTGGCGAAGACTTCACGCTCTTGATAATCAAGCGACTCGGCTCGAAGTTGATCTCGCACTCGACGAAAGACTTCGCTGCCTTCGTGGCAATCTTCTTCCCAGGCGATCACAACAAACTGGTCGCCAACGAAATGTTTGCGGAACCAGCGCAGTTCAGTGGTTTCAGGAAAACTCTTGGGAAGCCAATCGGCAACCTTGTTTTCCATCGTGTCGATCGACTGGCGAGCGCCTCGTAGCAAGAATGGCAACGCAAAGAAAATGATGCACAGCACCACCATCGCGTTGTTGCCGAAAAAGGGCACACGTCTGGAAAAAAAGTTAGTTCGATTCATAGATTGCCGGACGCAGCCGAACCTGCTCCGCTTACTCAATTTACTGAACAAATAACAAGAAAAACCGTTCCGGTTAAGTTACAGTTCGCAAAATACAAAGTCTACGGCAATCGGCCTGTGAAAATAGGCAAACCGGCATTTGGCAAGTGAATTCAAGCGAAGATTGACGACTATGCCAACTCTAACCATCAAGGAAAATATGAGTGTTGAGAAAAGGCCAAGCCGAAATTGGTAAGCCAACTGGCGATTCAGATACTTACAGACGCCAGTAATATCGGGCCCTTAAGCTTCGCCCGTCATTGTTAAATAGACGTTCGAGGCGAGTGTGATCAAAGTACACACGATCAAGATGATTACCGCCATAAAGTTGAATCCTTGCCTGTTCGTTAGCCCGTAATAGAAGATATAAAAGGGAACAAACATGCACAAAATTCCCTGTGTCACGTTATCCAGGAAGGCAACTACCAGCAGGTATAACTGGGAGATCATTGAGAATGTGACTCCCACCAACAAACCGATCCAGGCCGGGTTAATATCTTCAGTGACGTACTCCATCACCAAAACTACAGCCAGTCCGGTCAAAATCAACAACCCGGCGAAAGCGACAGCGCCGACAGCAATCACATAAGAATCTGCGCCGTCACCAAAGTCCTGATTAACGGCTGTGATCGGGTTCTCATCAATTTCCGCTTCCGCCTGAGCCATAATTTTGTCGGTGTCGGTGACACCAACGGCTTCGATACCGCTCTCGTCATCGACTTCTGTTTCCAGAAACTCGCCGGATGCAACATTGAATCCACAGTTAACGCAGATCACCGAAGTAGCCGACATTACAGAGCCGCACGATGAACAGATCGGTCCCTGAGCGATACCGTGCACACCCTCTTCGTCCAGCAAATTCAGCAGGTCATTGTTGACACTGCGACCGGATGGCGAAGATCCAGCCGCCTGTTCTGTCAGGACCGCCGTCTTGGCAACTTCTTCTTCACCGACTTGAGGGATAGTTAAGGCGTCTTTACAACGAGGGCATTTCACTTTCTTTCCGGCCAAATGGTCTTTGGCGTTGAAGGAAAATCCGCATTTACAGCTTGATTTGATGCCCATTAGCTTTGAAAGAGAGAAAGAGTAAGAAGGTTTGACTGTGCGATTGAAATTTTGAGTCTCAGACCGTGTGCTCGCCGGGAAAACGACGATTTCGCTTGAAAAATCAACGATATTCTATCCATTTTGCACGGTAATGCGGGTTTCGCAAGAGGATTTTTACAATGAAGTATCGTATGTCACTGCCGAAAACCGAGTCCTGCCAACCGGACAGTTAGCAATTGTCCGGATCGTCATTCAATGACTGAAGTGACAAATTGACATTGAGATCTGGTAAAGCGGAGAGTTGGCAAGCCTCAAAAGAGAGCCGCAGGAGGTGCTCGTAGAAAAATCCCTGCAAAATATCTGGGCGGACCCATATATCATTTTGGAAAGAAG
>CAZOXC010000773.1:0-2220 GCA_964583205.1 uncultured Pirellulaceae bacterium
TGCTGAATGTGCTTGAACGCAAAGGCTGCAGGATAATCAATCCGCCCAGGTCGCTGGAAATCGCGATCGACAAGTATCTTTGTCTGGCGAGGATTCAAGAGGCCGGCGTCCCGGTTCCACCATCGATCGTTTGCCAGAGTTTCGATCAGGCAATGGTCGCCTTCGCTGACTTGGGCGAAGATGTGGTCGTCAAACCTCTGTTTGGCGGCGAAGGTCGAGGTCTAATGCGAGTGGACAACGAGGAGTTGGCTGAGCGAGCATTTCGTTGGCTGGAATCGACAGACTCGGTGATTTACTTGCAAAAATTTATCCGGCATTCCGGGAGCGATTTGCGAATCCTGGTTATCGGTAACGAGATGTTGGCAATGAAACGGAATAACTCGCAAAATTGGCGGACCAATGCTTCACTGGGCGCTCTGTGCGAGACTCATCGACCGACTGAAGACGAGTTGGATCTGGCCCAGCGAGCGGCCAATGCGGTCGGTGCGAACTTTTGTGGCGTCGACATCATTCGCGATGAAACTGGAACACCATTTGTACTGGAAGTGAATGGAGTTCCCGGCTGGAAGCGAATTTCAGAGACTTGCCAGGTTGATGTTGCTGAACGTCTGTTGAACCTGGCGCTGCGAGACAGTTGCCAACAATCTTCAGTCTGATTTGAAAATACCAGACTGCCGCCATTCATCGATGATTGGCAATAGATCGGCCGGGCCCTAAATCTAGACGAACAATTCGGACTTCATGACCAGTACCGCGCTGCCGCGCAGGAAAATTCTATCGCTTTCGATTCGAACGTTGACGACTCCGCCGCGTTCAGATGCTTGATAACCGGTCAATTCCGATTTCCCGAGTTTGGCTTGCCAATAAGGACCAAGTGCGCAATGGGCTGAGCCGGTCACTGGGTCTTCGTCGATGCCCGCGCCCGGTGCAAAAAATCGCGAGATAAAGTCGTAATTGGTTTGGTCAGATTGAGCCGTCACAATAACACCTCGGATCCCGAATCGACTGAGGATTCCAAAATCCGGTTGGCAATTACGAACTTGTTCAGCCGATGAGACTTCAACCAGATAGTCAAAATCGGTTTTTCCGCACCACTGAGGATGAAGTCCGATGCCACGAATAATATCCTGCGGACACTCGCACTGGTTGGCCGTGGTAATCGGAAAGTCCAATTCGATCTGGTCATCGACCATTTTGGCTCGCAAGCGACCACTTCTGGATGTGAACGTTACGGTGCCGGAATCGGAGAGTTTGCCAAGTTCGCTTAGTACTCTGACCGCAGCAAGAGTTGCATGACCGCACAAGTCAACTTCAACCGTGGGCGTAAACCAACGGAGTTCAAAACCGTTTCCGTTGGGCACCAGGAAAGCGGTCTCTGAGAGGTTCATCTCTGAGGCGATATTGATACAGCGTCGTTCTTCCGGCATGGAATCCATAATGCAGACCGCCGCCGGATTGCCCGCAAAGGCTTTGTCGGTGAACGAATCGACTTGGTAAATGGTTTGAGACATGAGCGTATCAGGATTTCTTCTTGGGAAGCTTTTTTGCAATCAGGAAAGCGATCTCCATGGCTTGATCATAGTTTAGCCGAGGATCGACGGGACTTTTATAGGCACGCGAGAGATCTTCTTCTGAAAGCTTTTTGGTACCACCGACGCATTCCGTTACGTCGTCACCTGTTAACTCTAGGTGTACACCGCCCAAGTGCGTGCCGCAATGAGAGTGGATATCGAATGCCTGAACAATCTCATCGATTATATGGTCAAAAGATCGAGTTTTAACGCCGTTTTGGGTCACTCGCGTATTTCCGTGCATGGGGTCCACGCACCAGGTTACTTTCGCATTGTGATCACGAACCGCTCGAACAATCGTTGGTAGAGAATCGGCAATTTTCGCATGTCCCATTCTGTGGATCAGCGTTATTTTGCCGGGTTCGTTTTCGGGATTCAAGCGCTTGCACACCTCGATCAGCTCGATCGTGTCAATATCACCATCGATCTTGATCCCCACTGGATTCATGATCCCTCGAAAGTACTCGATGTGCGCCCCATCGATCGCTCGAGTCCGGTTTCCGATCCAGGGAAAGTGAGTTCCCAGATTATAAAATGCTTGCCGATGTTTGAGTTTCCGAGTTTGAGCTTGTTCGTAGACCAGATGCAAGCCTTCGTGTGATGTGAAAAATTCGACGGACTTCGAATCGGCGATCGATCGATCCAGCAT
>CAZOXC010000774.1:0-2216 GCA_964583205.1 uncultured Pirellulaceae bacterium
GCGGAAACGGACAGGTTTAAACTGTCTGCGATCCCTTGCATGGGTATCGCAATCGGTTGTGTTGTCTGATTCCAAAGTGGACTCAAGCCGTGCGCTTCATTACCCATGATAATTGCCGAGGCGCTTGAGTAGTCACATTCAAAATAAGATTTATCAGCATCGACTTGAGTAACAAAGCACTGGATCGAATTCTGTTGCAGCCATTCGAGGGCTCGGTGCGAAGTTGTGCAAGCAAATTTCATCGAGAACACCGTGCCCATACTGGCTCGAATCGAATTCGGATGAAATGGATCGCAAAGCGGATTGGCCACGATTATGGCATCCAGACCGGCTCCGTCTGCCGAGCGAAAAACGGCTCCCAGGTTGCCGGGCTTTTCGACGGACTCCACGACGCCAACCAACAACGACTCTTGCGAGTCACGAGCGTTCGTGTCGAGTACTTCAAGGTCGGTATTGGGTCGATGTGCGACGGCAACAATCCCTTCGTTGCGGTCCCCGAAACTGATTTTGTTGAACAGGCCGGCGGGCAATGTGCAAATCGCATCCTGCAACTGAGCGTCATCTTCCTGTTGCAGCTGGTAGATCGTTTCCTCATCAAGTCGGTCTTCGTGAAGAAAGATTTCAGCGAATCGAATGTCGCTGGCTCGAGCCCTGGAGAACTCGCGAACGCCGTCAATCAGGAACTTTCCCTGCTGCTTGCGGCCTCTGGAATTGAGGAGCTTGGCGGCTGATTTAAATCTCTGATTGTCCGGACTGGTTATTTTTTGCACTGGAATCAACTTGGATTTTGACCGTTTTCCCGGTCAAAACGTGGAGTTTTAGTTTGCTGGCACCGCTCGTTGGCCTATCGCGTTCAGTTTGATTTTAGTACCAAACACCGCAATTTTCACCCGTTCACTCGTGTTCCTCCAAGTATTCATTGAATTCACTGCCTGTTAAGATGGGCAAAATGATCCTTGCGGAGAGTATTCCAGGATCAAGTACTCGAGTTGTTCGCGAAACCATCAACGCATTTGCACAAGCCAATGACAAAAATTCGTTCTGCCAAATTGTGCCTGTTAGTCATTGTGCTGAGCTTGTTCCTGCTCAGTCCTTTGGCTGCGGAAAACTATTACGTCAACAATGTGACTGGAGACGATGATAACAACGGTCAGTTGGTGCTGGCAAACGATTTGAATCCGCGCAACGGTCCTTTTAAGACGATCAACCATGCATTGAAATTGGCCGTCGGTGGCGACCGGATTTTTATTCAAAACACCAACACACCTTACCAGGAATGTTTGACTATTCAGGGGCGGCGCCACAGTGGTTCGATGATCAATCCGTTAACGATTGTGAGTGACGGTGCGATACTCGATGGAACTCGGCCGATCAATGATCGTTGGGAATACTATCGGGACAACATTTACCGATTTCAGCCCGAGTTAAAAAGTTATCAGCAGCTCTACTTCGAGGGACGTCCTCTTCCGCAAACTCGATTGTTCGAAGGCGACCAGCCGGACACTCTGGATGAGAATCAATGGACGCTGCATGATGGCTGGATCTATTTCAAAACGGACGGCCGCGACGCAATAAGGTATGACATGTCTTATTGCTACCATCAAACCGGTATCACGCTCTATGAGGTCCGGAATGTTGTGATCGACGGCTTGATTGTGCAAGGCTTTCAGTTGGATGGAGTCAACGCGCACGATCTGGTTTACGGAACGACCGTTGTCAGCACGATTTCTCGAGGCAATGGTCGCAGCGGAATTTCGATAGGTGGTGCCAGTCGAGTTTCGGTGGTCGCTTGTCTGCTGGGCGAAAACGGCAAAGCTCAACTGCGCAGCGAAGGCTATTCGCGAAGTGAAGTCACCAATACGGACATAGTCGAATCCAATGACTATGGCGTTCCTTTTGAGCAATCTCGCGGCAGCATAGTAGACTTCTACGAAGAGCCGAGCGACCAATAACTTTCGCAAAAGATCTTAATCCTTCGCGTTGTTTGGTGAATTGGCGTTTGTCATAAGGTCTTCCGGCAGCCGGCCGAACCGCTTATAGGTCCAATATAAACTGTAGGCGATCAGTGCCAGGAAGATTCCCAGCAGCGCTGGCAGAGCGAGCTTGTTAAATGGCTGTTGTCGCAAGTTGGCAATCAAGATCAGTTGGAAAATCGCGATCAAAAACAGTAACGACAAAGCACCGATCCAGGTAATCATGGTGCGGAGGGCCAGGAT
>CAZOXC010000775.1:0-2212 GCA_964583205.1 uncultured Pirellulaceae bacterium
ATACAATCCCGGGGCAATATTTTTGGCGATCAAAGCGGCTTCGACCGGGATGGTTCCACTACCACAAAAAGGGTCAATTAACTGCCGCTCGGGTCTCCAGAAACTCAATTGGATCATGGCTGCCGCGAGCGTTTCTTTGAGCGGCGCTTCGCCCACAAGTTGCCGGTAACCTCGCTTGTGCAGGCTGGGCCCGGTCGTATCGATGGTCACCGTGGCTTCGTCATTGAGCAGCGCGATTTCGATTCGATAACGGTCGCCGTCTTCGGGAAGGCTGGCCCCATAGCCTCGGGTCAAACTCTCCACGATCGCTTTTTTGGTAGCCCGTTGCACGGCTGGAACGCTGGTAAGTTGCGACTTGCGACTTTTTCCGCTGACGGGGAATTCGGCATTAACCGGCAGTAACTCCTGCCATTCGATCGCCTTGATCGTTTCAAAGAGTTGGTCAAAATCAGCGGCCGGGAAACGCTTGACCAGAATCAAGACTCGGTCAGCAGTGCGCAGCCAGAGATTCGTTCGGCAAACTGCTTGCCAGTCACCCGAGAACTGGATGCGTCCGGGTGAAGCAACCGAGCTTTCGTAGCCCAGGTTCAGGAGTTCCCGTTTGACGACTGCTTCCAGGCCAAATGCACACGCCGCGATCAGTTGAAATTGGGACAAGGATGTGGCTTTATTCAATCGATGGAATCATCAGAGGCAGTCAGCAAACCGATTGCCCAACCTGCATTCCCTATCGTGCGCTACGTGCTCAAATTCAGCAACGACAAATCGCGGAGTCTAGTCTTTCTTTTTCTTTTTGTTCAGAAACGGTACGGGCCGCAATTCGATTTCTTTGATCGATTGTAGATGGTCCAGAACCGGCTTCGCGTTTTCCTGGCCTACCTGAGCGTGCCAGTGCAGGCTGAATCCATGAGGCCCTTTAGCATCGATCAAGGTCGGTTGAAGTTCCAGCATTTCCTTGACGGCGGCCAACAAACCCATGGTTGTAGCACAAAAAATATCCAGCCGCGCGCCCTTTGACAACAAGAATTCAATAATGTCGGTGCGGCCCATATGGGACGCGCCACCCAGGGCGGTTTCCCAATCACCAGCACCCCAGTCGAGAGTCGCATTGAGTAGTCCGGGTTCACGCTCGTAAAGCATCTTGACCTTGTCCAGGTCCGAGTGCGCATAGATCACGAAGTCCTGCGCCATGGTGCGATTGATCTGGTCGTTTTTCCAGGAGGGTTTGAATTCGGGCGCGGCGTAGTCACGCTCGAATGCTGCCTCCCTGGGTTGCGAATCTTCAGTGTCGCCATCTTGCTCTTGCCTGAATCCGTCGAGCAATCGATTGTGATGCGCTTTGGCTTTGGCGGTTGCCGAGAATGCGACCGTGCCGGCGGTTATTCCCATGGCGGCAGTGAAACTTCTTCGAGTCAATCTTCTGGTCATGGCATACTCGGAACTGAATTGTTGAATTGATTGAAGGTGATGGTAACACTTCTGGATCAATTGTGCGAACGAGGAATTTAACGGTTTAAATATTTGAAACGTATACTCGTTTAAAACAATCGACCGATTGCCGTTCAGTAAGTTATCCTTGCTTGACGAGATTCAGTGTTCAGACGATTGTGATATAGTGAAAATTCTTTCAAATATGGCATGAATCTGAAAAGTTATCCAACACTCTGGCAACAAGTGGTTCATTGACTTTTTATCTGGATCACTTTGACTACGATATTAGTTATTAAGCACCATCTACATTTGACGTTTAGCATTAATCTCTGGAATACATCATGGTTAGCAACTACTGGTTGAGAAAAACAGCTCTACTTTCTTGTGTGGCAATTTGTGTCACGTTGTGCGGAAGTGCAATCGTGTCGGCCCAGGGCACTCGATTGTTGCGAGACCCGGATGTCGGTGCAGAGCACGTCGTGTTTTCACATGCCAATGATTTGTGGGTTGCACCCAGAGCGGGTGGCGACGCGATGCGGCTAACCAGCGACGAAGGTAGCGAACGTGACGCTGTGTTCTCGAAAGATGGCAAGTGGATTGCGTTTACGGGCCAGTACGATGGTAACACGGACGTCTATCTGGTTGCGGCCAGTGGCGGCGAACCCAAACGAGTGACCTGGCATCCGGCAGTGGATGTGGTGCAGGGCTGGACTCCGGATGGCGACATTTTGTTTCAAAGTGGTCGAGCCGGCCAACCGACTCGGCTTTGGCAATTCTTTAC
>CAZOXC010000776.1:0-2208 GCA_964583205.1 uncultured Pirellulaceae bacterium
GCACAGAATCTCAAATGGTTTGGTCTAATTTGATAGTTTTGAAAGGCCCTCTAGATCGATTTTGCCCGGCCACCTATTCACCTGAGGTGTTAATTTAATTGACCAGCGCTCTCCAAACGGGTAGACTGCTGTCAACCAGTTAGACGGGTGGCCCTAGTATTTCATCTTCTCTTGTAACCAAATTCGGTGACAACGAAGAGATAGCAGAGGTTCAGCCCAAGCTGGAGGGCCTTCAGGAGAGCCTGTCGAATTTCGACGTTGTACTGAACATCAAGATTTCGCTTCCCTTGCATTTTCGTGAAGTTAGACTCGACAACGGGTGGGTCATCAAAATAGGACGTGGGCTGGACTTCTTTCTTCCGCCTGAAACCTACTTCGACCTCGGTGTAAATGACCTCACCATGCGGAAGTGCCGGGAAACCAGTGTCGATATTTATAAAGATACCTAGCCTGTTTCAGTTTGGTTGCTTACGCCATGCTCAGAATTGATCGAAATGCCAAAAGCTTTACTCGACTGACAACTCCATCCCTTGCAGAGTCGTCGATAACTGAAAGGTACGACTTGCAGGAATGTATCGTCAATTCGCATGCCGAGTTTTTTACCGAAATGGGTGAAGATTTGTTCCTCATTGGAACGGAGATCATGCCGTCGAAAGATGTGCAGGACCGAATCGATCTCTTGGCGATTGACCGGGAAGGTAGAGTCGTCGTTATTGAACTCAAACGCGGCAGCAACAAGCTACAAATGCTCCAGGCGATTTCCTATGCCGGAATGATCTCGCATTGGGAAGCCGAAAAACTGCTATCTCTGCTCGATGACCAGCAACAGGAAGAGCTGGAGAGCTTTCTTGAATGCGATACGGACCAAATTAATTCCGCTCAACGCGTGATACTGGTCGCCGAATCCTTTGACTTTGCTTTGCTGATTGGTACGCAGTGGCTATGCGAGCAGTATGAAGTGGACATTATCTGTTGCCGAATCGCGTTGGCTACAGATGCTGACGGACAGTCGGAATACCTGGCGTGCTCTACTGTGTATCCACCAAAAGAGCTTGTTGAAGAGGCTCGCAAACGAGGTAAAGGGAAACGTGGTACGCGCCCCAACAAGTGGTCGGACTGGGACACTGCTTTGGCAAATATCCAGAATCAGGACTTGGTTACTTTCTACAAGCAACGACTGGAAGATGATCATGAAAGCTACTTAAGAAAACGGATCTTGCGGTATCGTTGTGACGGCAAACGGCGATGGTTTATGGCCGCCCGAAACAAGCTTGCCTATGTTTGGCAGGAAGGTCGTTTCCATGGGGATGAGGAATTCTGGAAGAAAATTGTTTCTGACGCTGATTCTGTGCAGCCTGTCAAGGATAAAAAGTGTTTGAGAATGTTTCTGAACACGGCCGATGACTTTGCAGCTTTCCATGCAGCGGCATCTAACGAGTTACAGAATACCGACTGGATCGCGAAAGAAGAGTCGCCCTCAGACGATGAGGGGGCACAGTGATACTGTTCGCCAAAATCGGACAATGGCTATTTGGGAAAGTGACTAGGATCGTTTTTTTGCTCGCAGTTCGGCTAAAACTGAAACATAGGTTGAGAGAACGCGGGAGACCAAGGCTGGAAGGTTGAGAACAATGTGCTGCGCCCCCCTGTTTTTCCCCATTGAACTTGAATTTTCCGGCGAATTCAGAAATCAGGTCGACAACACGGCAATTGCTTGGGCTGGTCGTTATAATTCTTCTGTCGCCACCGCCAATCTTTGCATACTTCACAAATTAAATCACCAATTGGGCATGTTGGCGACTTAACAACGTGATCGCGAATTCATTCGCGTGGGTTTCATTGCCTTGGTTGTTCGCCGTGGCCCGGTGAACGTTGACGTTGTGTAGTTTCACGTGTAGGTTTTGCTGGTTCAAACACAATGAACTCTATCGACCGCCTCTTGTTTAATTTCTAAATTTGCTTGGAGTTTAGCATGCGTGCCACATTAGTTATTGTTTTTGTACTTATGGGATTTACCGGCACAGCAATCGCTCAGCGAGACCCGCCAGTGTCGGACTCCTATTTACCGAGAACGGTCGTCTATAGAGAGCGATTGACGCTTGACTTTGAAACCACCTGGTGCAAAGCCGGAGGTCCGGTTGAACAATCATCTCATGCGCAAATGTACGTGTTGCTCTATCTTGAAAAGGACGAAAACGAGATCCTCGA
>CAZOXC010000777.1:0-2207 GCA_964583205.1 uncultured Pirellulaceae bacterium
AGGCTTTGCGGTCCCGGCATCGATCATCCCCAAGAACAAGAAAGAACAACGTAAAACGGATATCACTTTCCGGTTGTTTTCTGAACCGATCTTGTTGGAACCCGCAGGCGAAGGCGGAACCTCGTTTACGCAATCGTTTAAGATCTTTGCCGGTCCCAAGGAAGCCTCGACCCTGCAGGCTTACGGCTTGGAAGATTGTCGAACCTTTGGTTGGTTCGATGTGTTTTCTCGACCGTTGATTTGGTTGCTCGGCGTGTTTTACTCGATCATCCCCAATTATGGCCTGGCGATTATCCTGATGACGTTTCTGGTGCGATTGATCATGATGCCCATCAGTCGCAAGGCCGCTCGCAACGCGCTGATGATGCAGTACTTGCAACCGGAAATCAAAAAGATTGCTGAAAAGTACAAGGAAGATTTTCAGAAACGTGGCCAGGCACAACAGGCATTGATGGCCAAACATAACGTACGCCCGCTGGGCGGTTGCTTGTTGATGTTTATTCAGTTGCCGATTTTCATCGGGCTTTATCGAGGCATCTCCGTGGACATGGGCTTGCGAGACAAAGCTCTGATTCCTGGTTTGGATTGGTGTAACAATCTGGCCGGACCCGATCAGCTTTTCTATTGGGGCGATCTGGGGATGCCATTTCTGTTCGCCGAATCAGGGTGGCTGGGTCCGTTTTTCAATATCCTGCCGATCATCACTGTCGTGCTGTTTCTGGTTCAGCAGAAATTGTTCACTCCGCCAGCAACCGACGATCAGCAGAGAATGATGCAGAAAATGATGAAATTCATGATGCTGTTTATGGGCGTCCTGTTTTTCAAAGTTTCCAGCGGTCTCTGTATCTACTTTATTACTTCAAGTCTCTGGGGCATCCTGGAACGAAAGTTCATTCCCAAGCCAGAATTGCCACAGAACTTAAAAGACCAGCAACAGAATCGTGATCAAACGAGTTCCGGATCTTCTGTATCTGCCAGCGATGGCAAAAATGGCTCGGTCGCTTACAACAACGAAAACGACAAGCTGAAGGAAAAGCGTCGAGCCGACAAGGAACGGCGCAAGCGAAAGAACCGATAGTCATGTTGGTGGATACCGACGACACAATCGCTGCCATCGCCAGTGCTCCCGGAAATGCGGCGCGCTGTTTAATTCGACTCAGTGGACCGGAAACCGTCGAGCAACTAACCCGACTCGACTCGCAACTCGCAGATGCCATAACCAGTCATCATGCACAGGCCCCCGCCAATCAGGCCCCCGCTAATCAAACCGCCGTTAATCAGACCGCCGTTAATCAGGCCGCCGCTAATCAGGTCAATTCTAGTCTGGCCTACTCGATCGATACCGAAGTGCAATTAAAAAGCTTGCAGCGCAGCTTGCCGGTTTCAATTTCTATCTGGCCAACTGAACGCAGCTACACTCGCCAACCCATGGCCGAGATCCATTTTGTCGGCTGTCCGCCAATCGCCAGTGAATTGCTGGAACAAATATGCCAGTCAGGGATTCGCCTGGCCGGGCCCGGCGAGTTTACGCTGCGGGCCTACCTGGCCGGCAGAATCGATCTGGCGCAGGCCGAAGCAGTTTTGGGTGTAATTGACGCCCAGTCCGCCGCAGATCTGGACACCGCGCTGGATCAATTAGCTGGAGGTGTGGGTCACGAGTTACTGGCAACGCAGGATTCTCTGTTGAATTTGCTGGCCGACCTGGAAGCTGGGTTGGATTTCGTCGAAGAAGATATCGAATTTATTTCGAATCAACAAATCACCGGTGGCTTACAGCAAGCTTTACTTGCCGTCGAACAACATCAACAGCGGTTGCAGCAAAGACAAGTTTCCCGGCCCGGGTTCGAAGTGGTCTTGTTCGGCCTGCCCAATGTCGGCAAGAGCAGTTTGTTCAACAGGATGGCTCGCCAATCGCTGGCCAACGTCAACGCAATCGCCGGTACAACTCGCGACTATCTGGTGGCCTCGATTCAGGGCGAACACGTCGACTATCGTTTGGTCGATACAGCCGGACTGGAACACTCGACGAACAAGGGCTCGCCAACGATCGAGTCCATGTCAGAAGACTCGACCCAAACCAGTTTGGCCCAGGCCGACGTTCGAATCCTGATGCTGGATGGATCTCGAGCCATCTCTCAATGGGAGATCCTGCAATTGGCGCGTTGTGGGTCCGAGCAACTGTTGGTTATCAACAAATCTGACAAGAG
>CAZOXC010000778.1:0-2206 GCA_964583205.1 uncultured Pirellulaceae bacterium
AAAACCCTCCCGAACCGGAAGGGTCGATGGTTTTTCAGTCTCAGGGACTACTTGCCGTTCCGCACATTGCGTAGCGACGCCCCAGAATTCTTGCACGCGAGAAACATGCGTCGGATTCCACCCGCGGCTTCAGTGCGCTCAGGAGCAGTCATGTCGTTGTAGCTCTCAGCGTAATTTTCGCACTGAGATGCAAGGGTTCGTGCAACAACGCCGAGGTTTGCTGCAGCAACTTTGGTAAGCTTCATGGAAATCGTTCCTAAAAGAGAAAGCCGAGAGAAGTTCTCAGCAGGGAACGTTAACATAGCGTTCGACCATTTCGTAGTCAACACACTCTTTTGGGCATTCTCCAAAGCTGAATAGTGCAGCAATGGATTCCATGTAGTCGCAAAATGCACCAAGAAGCTCGGCACGGTTCTGAGAAGCGGTACCATCGCCGTCGGGATTGCATTTAAGGCGATCCATGATTATTAAAAGAACAGCGAAAGAGCTTGCGAGAGTTGCGACAAAGGTAAAGAGGGCGGGAGCAGATCTAGCAGCACAAATGGTGCAGTGTTCCTGTCTCCTTGGGTCAGAAAACCATGGAACATCTGTTGCAAATGTTTTGCAAACGCGAACAAGCTGACGCTCTTTGCAGTAACGCTGATGTCGAGTGCCGTCAAGTGATCGGCACAGCATGACAGACTGAAGTCGGTCGGCGATTCCCGTCTGAATAGTAACTTCTCCAGCAGCGTCAGTAATAAGTCGACGCATAGCAAGGAACAGAAGCTCGCATGCAGACAAGCTGTCAATTGACGGGGAAAACTCTGGGATAATCTCGAGAAGAGCGTCCTGCATTTCCTGGATGTCGTCAAGGATATCAGAGATGTCAGCAACGGTTGTGCAGCCACAGCCGTAAGAATCAGGGCCCGGAAGGCTGTTGACCCAACAGGCAAGAATTCGTTGATATTCCTGATCAATCTGAGTGGACGTAGAAGGGTTTGTGAGCTCTTCGGTGACCTGTTCTAGCTGACCTTCAAGGTCAGTAGCAGAGTCACTAGTGTTGCCGCCAAACAGTGAAACGAAAATTAGAGTTAATTCGCCTACGCCAATCTCAATTACTGGAGCTAGAACAGGCTCAAGTAAAGGGATTACTGGGCCTAGTGCTGGTGGAGTTGCCAATTACTTAGCCTTGTGTCGTCGAGAGAAAATCTTGGTTCCTAAGTCTCGCGTGATACGCCATTGTCGACGCGCGTCGCGAAACACTTCGTGGTCACGGTGATCATGGGCAGTAGGACTGCCCTGGGGAAAAGCGGTAACGAGTTGTCGAAAGCCTCGGACTTGCTTGATTAGACCGAGCAGCTGGCCTTCTAACGCATCTAGATCGTCACTATGGATTGGTTCTTGGGGCAATTTGTTGGCTCCATGAAAAAAGAGGGGGGACGTGCAGAAACAATTGTAGCGAAAGCAGCTTGACAGTCCAGCGATCGCCGGCTACCATGGTCAAAGTCATACGCTGGGAAGCCTCTTTGACCGAAAAGCGAAGAGGGCCACCGGGAACTAGGATTCTGGTGGCCCGATTCTTTACTCGGTCCTTTCCAGTAGCTTCGTTTTTCCAAAATATCCATCAGAGGACTGACGCCATGAGACATCAATGTTACATCTGGGTTTCTGACATAGGCGTGTACGTGAGGATCACAAAGGCAGAAGCAGACAGGCTTATAAAAAAGAAGTTGGTAGAAACCAGAGAAGTGAGGTACGCGAGGTTCCTGGATCCGGTGGAGAAAGAGAGTCGAGAAGAATCTCAAGACTAGCGCTTTCCCTAGTACAGGTGGTTGTTAGTGTGGAGTTCAAAGAGCCAAGCCGAATCGAAGTCAAGCCATGCCGGTGTAGGTCGCAATTCTGCGATCTTTGTGCAAGATTCTTGATGTACGATTACCGGGATAAACTGCGTGAAGCGCTTCGCGACTTTTCTGCTGTGATGATGCTGACGCTTACTGTAGAGCAGAACGGCACAACGCCGAGGGCGGAGTACGAGAAAGCTCAAAAGCAAAGGGCCGTCTCAGAATTGGTCAGAGAGCTTCATAGGGCGGGATTGGTGCGGTCGAAGAGATTCTTCTACGTTATCGAATTCCATAAATCAGGTTTCCCGCATTGGCATGTGATTGTGGAATCAAAATTCATCGACAAGCACGTTCTTCAGGCAAAATGGAAGAGGGGTAACGTTTGG
>CAZOXC010000779.1:0-2205 GCA_964583205.1 uncultured Pirellulaceae bacterium
ATCTTGAATGTCGACCGCGAATCGCCCATTTCCGGCTGCCACCACAGGACTGCTGGGAGCTTTGGGACAGCGATCAGGAATTGATTCGCGACGACTCACTCAACAAATCAGGATGAAATCATGTCTTTGAATCCAGGCGAAAACGGAATTTTGAATCCCTTGGTGATGCAACAAATCGCTAACTCGGGCGCTTCCGATTTCTCAAAACCCGGAATGATCGAAAATTCCTATGCCAGCCCTCAGTATGCTCGCCAGCGACAGATGACGCTGGGTGACTTGCTGCTGGAAAACCGAATCGTATTTTTGCAGGGTGAGATTTACAGCGGAAACGCCAACGAACTCATCATGAAACTGCTTTACCTGCAGAGCGAGCATCGCAAAAAAGATATTCATTTCTACATGAATTCGCCCGGCGGTGATGTGATCGCCACGTTAGCGATTTACGATGTGATGAACATCATTTCCTGCTCCGTGGCGACCTATTGCGTTGGACAGTGTGCCAGTGGAGCTGCGGTCCTGCTGGCCGGCGGAACCAAGGGCAAGCGGTTTGCATTGCCCAATTCAAGAGTGATGATTCATCAGCCCTATGGCGGCGTCAACGGTCAAGTCAGCGATATCGGCATTCAAGCCGACGAGATTCTGCGTAATCGTGAGTCACTGAATCAGATTTTGTCTTTTCACTCCGGCAAGGATGTTGATGAAATCGCTCGAGACACCGATCGTGACTTTTTCATGACGGCCGAACAAGCCAAAGAGTACGGACTGGTCGACGAAATCACGACCAAACCGGATACAGACCAGGACGACGACGATGATGACATGGCTTAAACCCGTCGGTTAAAGCTGTCCCTCATATTTTGAGACTTTTTTTTCGAGAGACCAACATGGCATACGTACCCTACGTTGTCGACAACTCCAGCCGCGAAGAGCGGGTTTACGACATTTACAGCCGCTTGCTGAAAGATCGAATTATCTTTCTGGGAACGCAAGTCACTTCTGATCTGGCCAATTCGATCGTCGCTCAGATGTTGTTCCTGCAATCGGAAGATCCCAAAGCCGATATCAACCTGTATGTTCACTCGCCAGGTGGCAGCGTGACCGCCGGTCTGGCGATTTACGATACCATGCAGTTTGTGACTTGCGATATCGCCACCTATTGCATTGGGCAGGCGGCATCCATGGGCGCATTGTTACTGACCGCCGGTGCCGAGGGCAAAAGACATGCACTCCCCAACGCCAGTATTATGATTCACCAGCCGCTGGCCGGGATGCAGGGAACTGCCGAGGATATCCTGATCCATGCCAAGGAACTCAAAAAGATCAAAAACCGCTTGAACGAAATCATGGTCAAGCACACCGGGCAAACCCTGGACAAGATCGAACAAGACACCGATCGAGACAACTTCATGACCTCCGAAGAAGCTTGTTCCTACAAGCTGATCGACAAAGTGGTCGAGCACATGGACGAGACTTAGTGATCCGTCAAAACTGAATTCAATAGTTTGGATCCCTGGGTTTGGGTTGCGGTACACGGCTTCGGGCCTGCATGCCGCTACTCACCACAGTCGTTCTGCAAAAACTAACTCACGAAAAAAAGCCGGGCTCAAAAGAACCCGGCTTTTTCGTTTTACTCGTCGCTGTAACTGGCATGCACCAGATCATTCGATCTCAGTTCAGTTCGATCTCAAATTCCTGTCTCAAGTACATACAGACTCCGTCTTCTTTGCAGACGTTGTACAAAGCGAAGCACTTGAGCGACTCTGCCGTGGAACCTTTGTCCAACTTCACTTCGAATTCCAAAGTCCGTAATTCGGACGAAGTGACAGACTGGTCAGATTCATCTTGTAACTTGTAGACCAGATTATTTTGGCTCAAAACGACACCGTCGGTTGATTCGATCCAAATGGTCAACGGCGCAGACTCGTTATTCCATTTGGCAATGTCATTCGTATCCAGCACAACATGTACACGGCCAGCCTGCCCGGGCTTTAATTTGGAAGGCACGATCACCGGCTGAATATTGACAAGTTTTTCTGAATCAAGATTCACTCTTCTGTCGGCATCAACAGGCCCGGCTTGCTCGACACTCTCGAACTTCCTGGCGCGTCCGGCGATTTCAGATCCGGTCAACTCCACATTCTGTGCAGCCGGTTCCTCGCCACGTTCCTTGACTTCGGCAATAGCGGTTTCAACCCAGTCGTAAAA
>CAZOXC010000780.1:0-2203 GCA_964583205.1 uncultured Pirellulaceae bacterium
GCTATTGGGTCTGGTTGATTCCGCTGGCCAGCAACTCGACCAGTATCGGAATCGTGGCTGACCCGCGGATCCATCCCTTGAGCACCTTCAACAGCTTTGAAAAGTCGCTCGAATGGCTGCGGATTCACGAACCTGACTGCGCCCAGGCGCTACAGCCGCACACTGACAAGATGCAGGACTTCCTGGCGATCAAGAAAATGTCGCGAGGTTCTCGCCAGGTGTACTCGGCAGATCGCTGGGGGCTGGTTGGCGAAGCCGCCGCTTTTCTGGATCCGTTTTACTCGCCCGGCAGCGACTTCATCGCGATCGGAAACACGATGGTCGGCAAGCTGATCGAAGAAGATCTGGCCGGCAACTCGATCGCGCATCTGGCGCCGACGTTGCAGAGCGTGTTTCTGACCTTGTTCCAGAACAACTTGTTGACCTATCGCGATCAGTATCCGCTGTTCGGCAATCCGCGGATCATGTCGATCAAGTTCGTATGGGATTACGCGGTTTACTGGGGCTTCCCTGCTCTGCTCTATTTTAATGAGAAGTTGACCGACGCGTCGTTTATCCAATCGTGCTCGCGAGGTGTTGAAGAAATTCGCGAGATGAACATGCAGATGCAGGATTTTTTCCGCAGTTGGCACCAGGCAGATCCACACATCAATGCAATTCCGGCGTTTGTTGATCAAAGCAATATCGAAGTCATGACTCGGCTGAATCAGGAATTGACTGACAAGCTGGATGATGAATCCCTTCGCGAACGATTCAATGACAATGTGGATTTGATTCGGGACTTGATGTTCGAAATTACGCATCGAGTCCGGCAAACCCAGCCGCAAATTGAAACGACGATCGCCGACAAACTGGTTCCGCGAAAGCAGTTAGCTCCAGTCTTTGAAATGTTGAATGTCTAGATGGATCGAACCATGAACCCACCTTCCCAAACCGACGTTGTGGTGCTTGGCGGCGGCCTGGCGGGCTTGTCGTTTGCCCTGCAACTCCATCAGAAACTGCCAAAGTGCAGGATCATGGTTTTGGAGAAACGGAAACACCCGGTCCCCGAAGCTGCGCACAAGGTCGGTGAATCGACGGTCGAAGTCGCCGCACATTATTTTGGCGAAGTGCTGGGACTGAAGCAGCACATTAAAGATGAGCAACTTCCCAAACTTGGCCTGCGTTTCTTCTTTCCCTTTGGCGACAATTCGCGAATTGAAGAACGGTTGGAACTGGGCGGCAAACGCTATGCTCCCTGCCCCAGTTATCAACTGGATCGAGGCCGCTTTGAAAACCATCTGGGTGACCTGTGTCTGGAACGAGGCATCACCTTCATTGATCAGGCCAAAATCAAGGACGTTACGATCAATAAACGCGGGCAGCATCAAGTTGACTTTGAAATCGACCGGCAACCGCAGCAGGTTTCTGCTCGCTGGGTGATCGATGCCAGTGGTCGTCGCGCCTTCCTCAAACGCAAACTGGGCATGCAACAGCCCTCGCCACACACCGCCAACGCAGCCTGGTTCCGCTTCAGCCAGCACATCAAAATCGATGACTGGTGCAACGATCCACAATGGAGCAAAGGGCATCAGGACGAAAACCGCACCGCTCGCTGGTACAGCACCAATCATTTGATGGGCAAGGGCTATTGGGTTTGGTTGATCCCGCTGGCTTCGGGCTCGACCAGCATGGGTATCGTAGCGGCCGAAGAATTTCACTCGCTATCCGACTTCAACTCTTTTGATAAAGCCGTCGCCTGGTTGGAAAAGTTCGAACCTCAGTGTGCGGCTGCAGTTCACGACAACATCGATCGCCTGCAGGATTTTCGCGCCATCAAGAATTACTCGACTGAATGCGAAAAGGTTTTCTCACCCAACCGCTGGGGAATCACTGGCGAAGCCGGTTTCTTCCACGATCCGTTTTATTCGCCCGGCAGCGACTTCATCGCGTTTTCAAACACCTTCCTGGTCGATTTGATCTGGCGTGACATGACCTGGCGAGGCCATCGGATTCGAGCCGTCTCTTACGACAAGATTTTTAAACGGTTTTACTACGGGACCCTGTCCGCCTATCAGCATCAATATCAGATGTTCGGCAATCCAATCGTGATCCCTACCAAGATCCTCTGGAATTATCTGGTGTACTGGTCGATCACCGGTTTCATTTTTTTCCACGAACGGATGTGCCACCAGACTATGTACTTGCGCCACCTGGCCCGCCT
>CAZOXC010000781.1:0-2196 GCA_964583205.1 uncultured Pirellulaceae bacterium
CTAGCGAAAGACCGAGCCATGATCGGTGACTTCTATTCATGTGGTTTTCCTCAGGTGACCAGAATTTGTTGATTTGAATTCCTTTAATTTAACAAATTTTGGCCGGCTGTGCCGCAGGCTGGCCAACAATCCGAGCCCCGGTTTTGTCCAACAGGCCGGCTTAGCTTGATTGGCCATTGCTTTGCAAAACTCGGCTGGGACAATATGGCTTGTGGCGGACATGCCATCGGAATCTGGATGGCCCTCGAATTTCGAAGATGTGAAGAGATGAATTTTAAGCAAGCGTTGATTTGTGTTGCGACCATTCTGTTGCTCGGTATCCCGGTAATCGATTTGCCGGCGTTCAACAATCCACTGCTCAGTTTGCCGGCTTGCGGAGCGAGTACTGGCTGCCAGCCGCCGCAGACCAGAGATGATCCAACAAAAATTATCAGGGCGCGAGCCTACTCTGGCGAACCATTCGGAGTGGCTCGAGTCGATTTTCGAACCGGATACGATCCGCTGGTACTGCAAACTGGTGCCATTCGAGTTGAACAGGAACTTGGGCGAGTCATGTATCCGGCTTACTCGGATACGCTCACCCGATTGCTGAAAACGGATCCGGAATTGGCGAGAGCCGGTATTCAGACGGTCTGGTTTTTGTTTCAAGGCAATGAGCCGTTCGAAATTTCATTAAGCGGTGCCAGTGAAGAGCGAGTGCTTATTGAACCGAACGATCGTCCTGTGCTGGCTCGAGCGGCATTCTCTCAATGGTGGCGGCAGTTCAATTTGCAAATGCAAAGCCAGGCCAGGCAAGCCGATTACCCGCCGCTGGTAGAAACGTACTTGCCGGAAATGTTGGCGAAGCGAGTCGGCCGTTCGATCCCTCTGATGGCTCAAGGCAAGCAAGCCGACAAAGGCGAATTGACGGAAACGCTGGATCTGATTTTTGATGTGGAAAGCGTGCGGACAAAGACGATTCGCGAACTGATGCGGGCTCCCGGCGTGAGCGGTACGGATTCGGCAACGATTCAATTGCCAAACGCTCTGGAATGGCCCGCGATTCGGCCGTTGGTCGATGATCAAGTCGATGTTGAAGCGATCGCCAGTCGGGTGCCGGAAGAGTGTTTCTATGTGCGATTCGGAAATTGGGACAACCAGTTGTGGCTTACGCACCTGTTGGAAGAGTATGGCAACGATTTGAGTCAAATGGTGGCCTTGCGAGGCTATGCTCCACTCAGCGCCGACAAAATGATGGACCAGTTGGTGCTGGAGTCAGGCGGACTGGGCGAATTGTTCGGTGGTCGTTTAGTTTCTGACATGGCCATCATCGGACGTGACTTTTATATCGAAGATGGACCGGCGATTGGTGTGTTGTTTGAAACCAAACTTGGCCTGTTTGAAACGAACATGCGAAGTCAGCGCAGAAAGTTTGCACGCCAGAACAAAGAGGATGGAGTCACACTCGAAGAAATCGAGATTGCCGGCCAGCAGGTCACCCTGTTGTCATCTGAAGATAATCGAGTTCGCTCTTTTTATGCGATCAATGAAAATTATCACCTGGTGACAACTTCACGAGCGATTGTCGAGCGATTTTTTGCTGCAGCGGAGGGAGATCGTTCGCTTGCTCAGCACCCGGAGTTTCGAGCGGCTCGAGTGCTCCTTCCGGTCGAGCGCGAAGACACAATCTTTATCTACTTGAGCCGACCATTTTTCGATCAGTTTTTGACTCCGCAATTTCAAATCGAATTGTCGCGCCGAATTCGCTCGTTGACGAACGTGCAGTTGTTGCAAATGGCGTTGTGGGCGGCGCAAGCCGAGGGGTTTGCCATCGCTTCAATTGATGATTTGATAATTCAAGGCTTTCTGCCGAATAACTTTGGGTCGCAGCCCGATGGCAGCACGATCACTCAGCAAGGCGACTGGTGGATTGATTCGGCACGCGGCCGGCGAGGATATTTTGTTCCGATCGCCGATGTCAACGTCGATCGTATCTCGCCTTCGGAAGCTGACTGGCTGAACCAGCGCAGGGATTATTTTCGAGATCAATTGGGGCAGTTCGATCCGATCCTGGCAGGAATTAAACGTTTTGATCTGGGTGAAGGTGTCGAGCGAGTAGTGATTGATGCCCGAGTCGCGCCTTTTGGTGGCAATGCCATGAAAACACTGTTGGGGATGTCGGGGGCGCAACAGACGCTGGACCACTAATTAATGCCC
>CAZOXC010000782.1:0-2195 GCA_964583205.1 uncultured Pirellulaceae bacterium
CTTTTTGCTGCCCGAGCGGCTATTTCGTCTTAACAAATGAGTCGCTCGCCTGCCTAGATTCGACAGACTGGCGGACCATCGGTTTCGCACCGCATCGATCAGCGCCCGGTTCCGCAGCAAGACCCTGATCACTTCGGTCAAATTCTTCGAATCCCAATCGCCGTCAACAAACGACTCGCCAAAAGCGACCGGCCCACTGGCAACCCGCCGATAAAATGCCGAATTAATCACGTCGATTTCGGCCTCGATTTCGAACCCTTCCGCTGGACCGAATCGAGTCTGACTGTTTTCCTCGCGGATCACGATCGCGTCGCGATCAATCGAACTGGCAAAACGAAACACCTGTCGCCGGGCAATCTGATTGAACAATTTGTTAATCCTGGAAATCATCTAATTCCTTGTATCACCTTGGCGAACATCAACGCTACCGAACGTCTTCGGCAGGGAAAATCAACTCTTCGATTCAGGCCGATTGGCCGGATTTATATTCGACGCTAATCTCAAATCGGATTCCAGTTTATCGGGATGAACGAAAAATGGCGTCTTCTTCAGCCATAATTTTAGAGCTTGCCAGTATATCGCAAGCCCGACTTTGGCCGTCATCAACGGATAACAACATAACACTTTCGCCAGATTGCCTGAACTAAGCGGCAAACGTTCCATTTTCAATCCGGCTTCAAAAATCGGCGATTCCTCAAGCCTTTCGTTGGAATAATTCGCGATCGCAAACCGCAAGCCCGCGTCAGGAGCCGTGAAACGGAACTGATAACGATAATCCATGTCCAGAAAAGGCGACACATGCATCGCCTTGTCAGCCGCAGACTTCAATTCCGATCCGGACTGATCAGCCACTTCCATTACATAACAATGCTTTTCGCCCCAGGGAGTGTTGGTCACCTCCGCCACGACAAACTCGAGATTCTCACTGTCGTCAAAACAATAGAAGATGCTGATTGGATTGATGACATATCCCAAGTATCGAAAGTGAGTCAGCAACCGGATCGATCCGGAAATTTGTTTGCCTGTTTTTTCCAACACCAACTTGCTGACCGTTTCCGACAATGTTTCCTGGGTTGATCCGAAATGGTTGGCTCGATGAAAACAAGCCAGGTTCCAACGTTCGGTCGACCAAAACAAGTTGCGATCAAACAGATGGTCCACCTCGTCCAAGTCGACGTACATCATAAACAGGCGGTATTTGAAGCGATGCTCCCGTGGTCGTTTACGAGAATGGTAAACCGTACCGCGATAGATTGCACTCGATAAGCCACCGTCGAAAGCTTGAGTACTCTGTGATGCCGAATCTTTCAGATCGCGATCGGGCTGCATCATGCTCAACTCTCCGTCGCAACAGAAACGGATCGAGCGTCTGACGATAGAGTTCCTGCAGAGCCTTTTGCGCACTTGCCATAGAGCGCTTCAGCCACTCGCAATCCACTGACGACTCCATCTTCATGAAATCCGTTTCGCCAATAAGCTCCGCAAAACGAAGTACGATTGGCTTGCAACAAATCAACGTGTCGACTTTGAGCTAACTGTCTTTCGGTCGTGAAAATTGGATGCTCGTAACTGGTTTGGTAAACGATTTTGCTGGCATCAATCAATTCATCACCATTCAGAGTGACGCAATATGTCTGCTGCGACTGGAGACTCTGCAAAATGTTCATGTTATAGGTAACACAAACTGCTTCCGATTCGAAATCGGTAACTCGATAATTCCAACTTGCCCAGGCTCGACGACTTCTGGGCAAAATCTTTTCGTCGGTATGCAACACGGCCGTACTTTTGGCGTAGGGGAACGCTTTCAGCACGTCTTGCTCAAGTTGCGTTGCGGAATCTCCCAGGATTTTCAGCGCCTGATCGCTGTGGCAGGCAAACACCACATGGTCAAACTCTTGCGCCGCAGCTTCATCCGTTTGACCGCTCAACCACAACCGGATTGTATCTTGATTACGAGTAACTCGGGCGACCGGGGCATTCAACTTAATTCGATCTTGGAAAGGCCGAGTCAGCTTTTGAACATACTCTTGCGACCCGCCCTTGATCACCATCCACTGCGGACGATCTTTGAGCTGCAGCAAGCCGTGGTTTCTGTAGAACTCGATTACAAATTGCACAGGGAAATTGGCGAAAGTGCCGACCGGGCAGGACCAGATCGCAGCGCCCATCGGAAATAAATAGTGACTCTGGAATTG
>CAZOXC010000783.1:0-2192 GCA_964583205.1 uncultured Pirellulaceae bacterium
GTCGTGATCAGCACGTCTCGCGGATCTTCACGTGCCAGAATCGGAACGATCGAAATGTCTTCTGGCGAGTCTGTCGGTAGATCTTTCAAGCTATGAATTGCGATATCGATTTCGCCCTCACGAATGGCTTGATCGAGTTCCGCCGTGAATAGACCCTTGCCACCAATCTCCGGCAGCGGTTGTTCTATATTTTGGTCACCACGCGTTGTGAATTCGCGGACTTCACATTCCAGCTCGGGAAATCGTTGAGCTATTGCCTTGACCACTGCGTTGGTTTGCCAAAGCGCCAACCGGGACTTGCGAGTGCCGAAAGAGACTTTGGATTGATTCATGTTAACTCCAGGACCATTTGAACGATTTGGATGGAGTTGAGTGAAGCAAAATCCTTTTGCAGCAAAACCCGAAATCGATTCGGAAGTCGAGCGAAACAGGTTAGCTCTCACTGTCATGAGAGACTGCTGTTTTTGCTGGGGCAGTCTGATGGTCTTCGACGATCAGATTAAACAACTCGCGGATCGCTTCTCCGTGGTCAATTGCAGCTCGCGTTCCCTCCAGTTGACGCAAGTTGACGGTTGCATCGTGAAGAAGTTTCTTTGTGAGCGAGCGAGAAAACTTTTCTAACACATTCGTTTGCTCGGCAGTTAATTCAGGAAGCAACGCAGTTAAACGTTGGAATTCCGAATCCCGAATTTCATCGGTTTTGCGGCGAAGTGAAACAACCGTTTGTTCGATCCCCACCCCGCGGAACCACTCGAGGAAATCGTCCAGTTTGTTTTCAATGATCGTCTCAACATCACCAATTGCCGATTCACGCGACTGCTGCGAATCGCAAACAGCCATTTGCAAGTCATCGATATCGCAACGCCAGACATTGGGTAACTCGTCGACACCTACATCGACATCCCGCGGCACGGCGATATCCAGAATCGCCAATTTTCGTTCCACCCGCATCTGCATGACCATCGCGATCGTGTCCCGATTGATCAAAGTGTGAGGTGCACCAGTGGAAGTGATCAACACATCCGCCAACGGAAGGACTTCTCGCAATTGTTCAAAAACGTGAGTCGTACCCTGGTACTTGTCGGCCAACACTTTTGCTTTGCCAATCGTGCGGTTCACGATATGAACCTGAGCGACTTGACGCCGCCGCAATTGCTCCAGGGCCAGGTCTGCCATGTCACCGGCACCCAGTAGCACAACGGTTTTCCGGCAAGCGACCCCAGTTCACGTTCGGCTGAATTTACGGCGAGCGTTGAAATGTTTGCTGAATGGAATCCAATTTCTGTATCGGTTCTGGCCTGACGACCGCAAGCAATAGCGACTTGGAAGAGCTTCGTGAGAACTGGCCCGGCTGAATTCATTGCCAGGCCCAAACGCATCGCATCGCCCACCTGGCCAAGAATCTGTGGCTCACCCAGAACCATTGATTTCAGGCCACAGGCGACTCGAGCCATATGTTCGGCAGCGGACAAGCCGTGATACCAATTGGCATGGGCGCTCAATTCGTTGATCGAGACGCCACGGGCCTGGCTGACAAAATTCAACAGCTCTAATTTTTGCCGCCCTTGGCAATTCACATGGAATTCGCCAGTTTGTTGGTTTGGCCCCTCTTTGTGATCCGATGTGAATGCATATATTTCAGTTCGGTTACAAGTGGACAGCACACACATTTCGATCAGAGAACTCTCTTGAGCATCGCCACATCGAAAACGAGCGCAAGCGTTAGCAACCGCATCCGAGTCGAAGTGAATTCGTTCTCGAAAGGCGATTGGTGAGTTTTTATGCGAAAAGCTTAAGCAGATCAGGCCCATGAAGATTCCATTGCGTCGCGAACGTCCAGTATTACATACGTATTGACCATCGTAAAGCCTTCAAAATTGTGACTTGTCGCGACAAAATAACGCGGTTGGCTTTACGAAATTAAACGAGTGAAAAATGAGTGAATACCAAAGTCTTCTCCTGGTTTCTTTCGGAGGTCCAGAAAAGCAGGAAGATGTGATGCCATTCTTACAAAATGTATTGCGAGGACGGAACGTCCCCAGGGACAGGATGGAAGAAGTCGCTCAGCATTATTATCAGTTTGGCGGTGTCAGCCCAATCAATCAGCAGAATCGGCAGTTGATTTCGGCTTTGCAGGCTGATTTTAAAGCCAATCAAATTGAATTGCCGATCTACTGGGGAAATCGAAACTG